>QIJL01000367.1 GCA_003232435.1 Flavobacteriales bacterium
GCTATTTTTTCACCTTGTCCTTTACATTTCCAGCAGATAAAGGATTCTTTAGAAGCAGGTAAACACGTCTTAGTTACAAAACCTATGGTAGTTTCACTTGAAGAAGCTAAGGAAATAGTAAATTTAGTAGACAGGACAGGGTTAAAATTTTTAGTTGGGCAGAGTATGAGATGGAATAGTATGTTTACTACGGCTAAAGAAATGTGTGACAAGGATGAAATAGGGAGAATAATATTTGCAGAAAGTTATTATGTCCATGATTTGAGAAGCGTTTTTGATTTTTCTCCGTGGAGATATCAAATGCCACAGGATTTTATCTATGGCGGGACATGTCATCCGATAGATCTTCTACGGTGGTTTTTGGGAGAGATAGAAGAAATATTTACTTACGGCATATGTAGTCATTTTGATAAAAGATATCCCCGGGATAAGGAGGATACGTTTCTGCTTAATTTAAAGTTTAAAAGTGGAGTTATTGCCAGAATAATGGCAGCTTTTGGATTAGTTCATCCTCCACACCGTTATTCGGTAGGGTTAGGTTTGTACGGGACAAAAGCGAGTTTATATAACGACGAAATCGTTCGAGATAAATTTGATAAAATTGGTAGATACCCCCAGAATCAAGACATTAAGAAAATACCAATTAAAACCGAAGGTCATGCGCTTGAAATATCGAAAATGCTAAAACATTTTGAAAATTGTATAAGAAACGGTAAAAGACCTTTAGTGGATGTAAGAGATGGGGCTAAAGTTATTTCCGCCTGTTCAGCTGCTTGGGAATCAATTAAAAGCAACCAGCCCGTAAAGGTATTTAACGAATTTTAAAAAGGAAGTGAAAAAATGAGGTGACAGAAGCAAGGGAGGCTGGGACAATGGTAAAGAGAATAAGGAAAAAAGGGTTCATCCTAATCGAGATCCTGGTCGTCATCGCTTCGTTTTGACTGGAATCAGTGTTCTTATGGTTTTAATATCAAGGTGGGAGGATACCCACGCTTTGGCCGGCATCAAAGTAAATCGGGTTATAGCCCCTTCTCAAACCGTATTGGTGGGAGATAGTCGTCAGGATTATGCAACTCAAAAGCCTTTTTCCTACGAGGCGTTTATTTATTACAAGAATAAAAACTGGAATGCGCCTGATGTCGGTACGAGGCACTTTGGTGGAGCAAACCTTTTGTTTGTGGATGGTCATGTGGAATGGTACAAGGCAGAAAAAGCGGATAGCATGTACCCGCAGTGGTATACGCCAACCGGACAATAAAGCGGGAGGTTCGATAAAAAATGGTATATAAGGGAGCCAGAACGAAGGAAATTTCCTTTCCGCTGGGTGGCATTGGTAGCGGTTGTATCGGTTTGGCTGGAAACGGTCAGTTGATTGATTGGGAAATATTCAATAAACCCAATAAGGGTGGTAGCCATGGGTTTTCACATTTTGCCGTGAAAGCGGAAAATAGTCGAAAATTAATTGATGCCAGAGTACTTATAAGCGATGTCTTCCCTCCGTATACCGGCTCCTACAGAGATCGCAGCGGGTTGGGAGGATTTGGGCTTGGGCTTTCCCGTTTTGCTCTGCAGGGGCTTCCTCATTTCAAGTCTTCCGAATTTATCGGAGAGTTCCCTTGCGCCACGATTAATTTCAAAGATGAAAAATTTCCCGGCAAAGTAAATCTAACCGCCTTTAACCCCTTTATCCCGCTCAACGACAGGGAATCCAGTATCCCCGCCGCATTCTTCATCATCACCATCCAAAACCCTACCGCAAGGAAGGTTAAATATACCATAGGTGCATCCGTTAAGAATCCCCATTTAAAAGAGAATTGCAACAAATTCGCTGAGTTTGGGCCGTATAAAATTATTACCTTGCGGTCTAAAAAGTGGCAGGATTCTGAACCTGAATATGGTGATTTATCGATAGCCACCGACGCAGCCGATTTTAGTTACCAGGAATATTGGTACCGGGGTGGTTGGTTTGATAATCTGGGTATATACTGGAGTGATTTTGCCCGACCGGGAAAATTTGCAAACCGAGCCTACCCGGTTTCTGAAAAAGGCGATGACGATTACGCTACCCTAACAGCCTGCTTTGAACTTGCTCCCGGCGAAACAAAAGAGGCAAGATTTGTGATTACCTGGAACTTCCCGAATATGACAAACTACTGGAATCCGGGAGTCTGTGAGGAAAAAGGGAAATGTCGGTTAAAGAGCTGGAAAAATTATTACGCTACCATCTTTCAGGATTCAGGGGAAAGCGCCTGTTATGCACTTGATCATTGGGCTCGGCTTTACGAAGAAACATTGAAGTTCAAAAAAGCGTTGTTTTCATCTACCCTTCCGGATTATGTTATAGATGCAATCTCTGCCAACCTTTCTATTCTAAAATCGCCAACAATATTGCGTCTGGAAGATGGTTCTTTCTATGGTTTTGAGGGTTGTTGCGTTGATTGTGGTTGCTGTGAGGGTTCCTGTAGCCATGTCTGGAACTATGCCTATGCGCTCCCCTTTCTCTTTCCCAAACTGGAGCGTTCCATGCATAACCTTAATTACAAGTATAATATCCGTGAAGACGGTAAAATGAATTTTCGGCTGCAGCTGCCGCTTGGAAGACCATTTCAGGACCGGCATGCGGCCGTGGACGGTCAGTTTGGAGGCGTGATCAAGGCATACCGCGATTGGAAAATCTGTGGCGATGACCAATGGCTTAAATCCAACTGGGAAGCAATTAAAAAATC
>QIJL01000175.1 GCA_003232435.1 Flavobacteriales bacterium
ATCATTTTTTAATCCAATGGTTGTAGTTTGTGGAATTCTTGACTATCCCACATCTGTTTCAATTCATGCTTGTTGATCGTAGCCCACTCAACAACCAGTTTCTTGGCTCTTTTTGGTAAATCTCCTTTACTTACCATAGACTGCATGAAAATGTGGTGGCGGATGATCTCCAAAAAATAATTTTATAACTATCCCGTAAAATCTTGCTATTTCAGGCATGCTTCTTCCTCATGTTTTTTTGCCATAAGGTCTAAATGGGTCGCGCGTTTTTTAGCGTCGGCTCGATTTTTTTGTTATGTGATCTGTTCTTATTTCTGAGATACGACATGTAAGTGGTTGGCAAATTAAGATCAGATTCATCCTTAATAAGCATTTCAATTTGACCTCTGTGGTGTTGAGAATGGGTTACTATTTGTGTTAGTACTTCGATCACCGTATTTACGAACTCTTGGCCGTTTCTCCCTGCAGAGCTAAGCTTGTTTTCAAAATCAGTAGATTCGAAAGAGTATATGAGACCATTTATTCTGGCACTCACATCTTCTAGTGCTTCTCTACACTGTTGAATATTCCAAGATGGCAAGCATTCGATGTTATCTGATACGGATTCTTTGTTTAGTAGCATTACCCATGGCTTCATGTCAGCAACCATGTGTGAAAAAATATCAATAACATTTTTACTCGGGGTATCGCTTTCCATGTAAGTAAGAATCTTGTTATTTGCCCAAAACTCATACTCATATAAATTTATGAAATATCTTTTCACAGTCATCCCGGTCAATACTTAATTTACATAACGAGCCTGCAGAAAAACCCCCTTGAAAGGTCTGGTATTCTGGGTTTTGTTCATTTTTTTAAAAATCCCCTATGAACGCGTCATTTTAAAAACCTTCTTTCTTAATTCTCCTTTAAAACACCAAAATCAGACGATAGAAGCTTCCTTTGATCATTTTTTAGCATTTCTTGCTGCTTTTAGGCGGCTCGGAAGCCGTCTTGATAAAAAGTGACGTGGAACTATTTTTTCCGGCATTCCGCCTTAAAGGCAAGAAACGCCAGGACATCAAGCCGGGCATCTTGAAGCGCTGGATGGGCGTTGATGTACTCGGTCAGTGTTTTTTCAAATTGCACAGGTCCCATACGATCAATACAGGTCTCAAGCCAAGGCACAATCGCATTTTCATCCGCCATCGGCTGCACAATCGACATACCGTGCACAAAACCATTGACATAAAAAGTCCGCACAGGCGATTCCATTTTCAGATAATTTCGTCCGGAAAATCCATCTGTTCCTGCGGCAAAAAGTGCGGAACCTCTCGGAGCCATGACAAAAAGTGAAGACACGATTGTTAAGATAAACAGCAGACGTTTCATTTTAAAATCCCTTTCTAAAAAAAGACTGACCCTCACAGATTAAAATGGATAGTCAATCTGCATTGCATTTTTCACTAAAGACAGTGTTTCTTTCGCAACCTTTCTGGCACGCGCAGTTCCTGCGATAAGCATTTCATCGATTTTTTTTTCATGCGAAGCATATTCGGCACGACGTTCACGCAAGGGGTCGAGAAAAGCATTGAGCGCAACAATGAGTTTCTTTTTGACCTCGACATCACCCACTTTCCCTTTGCGATAACGGTCTTTCAAATCCGAAACCTCTTCTTTGTTCGGATTGAAGGCATCATGGTAAGTGAAAACCGGATTGCCCTCCACATGACCCGGATCGGTCGCACGCAAGCGTGTGGGGTCGGTGTACATCCGCATGACCTTCTTCTCCACCGTCTTGGCATCATCCGAAAGATAGATGGTGTTTCCGATGCTTTTGCTCATTTTGCCTTGACCATCGGTACCGGGAAGCCGAGCAAACTCCCCCACAAGCCCCTCAGGTTCTGTGAGAACTTTTTTATAAAGCGTATTAAAACGTCGCACAATTTCGTTGGTTTGTTCAATCATCGGCAACTGGTCTTTTCCAACAGGGACCAAGTCGGCTTGAAAGGCGGTAATGTCTGCGGCCTGATGCACGGGGTAAACCAAAAAACCCGCAGGCAGATTGGCTTCAAAACCTTTCTGTTTCATTTCATCTTTTACGGTTGGGTTTCTTTGCAGACGGGCAACCGTCACAAGGTTGAGATAAAAAACAGCTAATTCCGCAATTTCAGGGATCATCGACTGAATGAAAATCGTACTTTTTTCTGGATCGAGTCCTACACTGAGATAATCTTTTGCCACTTCACGAATATTTTTTAATAGGATTTCAGGATGTTCAAAATGGTCAGTGAGTGCTTGCGCATCCGCAATGAGGATAAAGGTTTCGTAGTCGTCCTGAAGTTTCACACGGTTTGCCAAAGAACCGACATAATGCCCTAAATGCAAACGCCCCGTTGGTCGATCCCCCGTCAGGATGCGTTTTTTTCTCTTCATCTTGTGTGTAGTTCTCCTTGAATTTACCAACAAAATTGGCGTCATTATGGCGACTGCCCCAATGACTGTCAAGCATGATATCGCATGACAAAAAACCTTCAGCACGCTAGAATAAGGGGGAGTTCACAACAGTGTGCATCGTCCATTCTGATTAAGGAAAACCCCTATGCGGATTATTTCAGGATCCTCAAAAGGCCGCAGACTTTTTGCCCCTTCGGGGTTTGCTTTGCGCCCTACACCCGGGAAAGTTCGCTCGGCCCTGTTCAATATTTTGGCAGATCGTATTTTAGACGCCTCTTTTTTAGATCTCTACAATTGGACTGGAGGCGCTTAGCCGCGGCGCCTTACACACAACTTTTGTGGAACAATCCCTCCGACACCTGCAATATCTAAGAAAAAATATTGCAGCCTGTCTCTTCGAGGAACAATCGACTGTTCGAGGCATTGATGCGGAAGACTTTCTCAAAGCATTGCCATCCTCCTTTGATCTGGTCTTTTTAGACCCGCCTTACAAGGGAGACACTCTTGAAAAAATATTGCCAAGGCTTGAACAGGGTGATATTATTGCCACCGCAGGGCGTTTAATTATAGAACATTTCCACAAACAACTTTTGCCCGAAACGATTGGGAACATTCATTTTTTAAAACAATATCGCTACGGAGAAACCCTCCTCTCTTTTTATGGCACACACTAAGCGAC
>QIJL01000351.1 GCA_003232435.1 Flavobacteriales bacterium
GATAGACCTGTCAGGTTTTCAAAACCTGACAGGTCTTAGCTCCTAAATATAAACTAACCAACACCAAAAAATTGTAGCAAATGTTTGTAGTAAAAAGAGACGGGAGAAAAGAGCTGATCATGTTCGACAAGATCACAGCTCGAATACGAAAATTATGCTACGGCCTAAATGGGCTGGTAGATCCCTTAAAAGTCGCAATGCGCGTTATCGAAGGTTTGTATGACGGAGTTACCACCTCTGAATTAGACAATCTAGCAGCAGAGATCGCAGCGACAATGACTACCACGCATCCTGACTACGCAAAGTTGGCGGCTCGTATTTCGGTCTCCAACCTACATAAGAACACAAAGAAATCGTTCTCAGAAACGATGGAAGATCTGTACCTGTATGTAAACCCAAGAACAGGAAAAAAGGCACCACTTCTCTCTGATGAGGTGTTCAAGGTCATTAAAGAGAATTCAGAAAAACTAGATTCTACCATTATTTATAACCGTGATTTTGGCTACGATTATTTCGGTTTTAAAACCTTGGAACGTTCTTACCTTCTAAAATTAAACGGAAAGATCGCTGAACGTCCGCAGCACATGTTAATGCGTGTTTCTATTGGCATACATTTAGATGATCTGGATTCGGCAATTGAGACATACGAGTTGATGTCCAAAAAATATTTTACGCACGCCACCCCAACACTTTTTAACTCGGGTACACCAAAACCACAAATGTCTTCTTGCTTTTTATTGGCAATGAAAGACGATAGTATTGATGGCATATACGATACCTTGAAAAATACGGCTAAGATTTCGCAATCTGCAGGGGGCATCGGGTTATCTATTCATAACATTAGAGCTACAGGATCATATATCGCTGGAACAAACGGAACCTCTAACGGAATCGTTCCGATGCTACAAGTATTCAATGACACGGCAAGATATGTAGATCAAGGTGGCGGAAAACGTAAAGGAAGTTTTGCGATTTATATGGAACCTTGGCATGCCGATATCTATGAGTTCTTAGATTTGAAAAAGAACCATGGTAAAGAAGAAATGCGTGCGCGTGATCTGTTCTATGCCATGTGGATTTCGGATCTGTTCATGAAAAGAGTGGAGGGCAATGAAGATTGGACGTTAATGTGTCCGAACGAATGTCCAGGACTTTTCACTAGCCATAGCGAAGAATTCGAGAAATTATATTTAGTATACGAAGCAGAAGGTAAAGGGCGCAAAACGGTTAAGGCTCGTGAACTTTGGGAAAAGATGTTAGAATCTCAAATCGAGACCGGCACACCTTATATGTTGTACAAAGATGCGGCAAACCGTAAGAGTAACCAGAAAAATTTAGGAACGATCCGTTCATCGAATTTGTGCACCGAGATCATGGAGTATACTTCTCCTGATGAAATCGCGGTATGTAACTTGGCTTCCATCGCATTGCCAATGTTTATAAAGAATGGCGAATTCGATCATAAAGAATTGTTCAAAGTAACCAAGCGGGTTACCAAAAACTTGAATAAGGTAATAGATAGAAACTACTATCCTGTAAAAGAAGCTGAAAACTCGAACATGCGCCACAGACCTATCGGTTTAGGTGTTCAAGGTTTAGCCGATGCTTTTATCATGTTGCGCTTGCCCTTTACAAGTGATGAGGCTAAGAAACTGAATCAAGAGATATTCGAAACGCTATATTTTGCAGCTGTTACCGCTTCTATGGAGGCAGCTAAAGAAGAAGGCAAGTATTCTTCATATGAAGGTTCACCTATTTCCCAAGGGGAATTTCAACACAATCTTTGGAATATTAAAGATGAGGAATTATCCGGTCGATGGGATTGGGGCAAACTTCGTAAGGAAGTCAAGAAAAATGGAGTGCGAAACTCGCTTTTGGTTGCGCCGATGCCAACAGCCTCTACTTCTCAAATATTAGGAAACAACGAATGCTTTGAGCCATACACTTCAAACATTTATACGAGAAGAGTTCTTTCTGGGGAATTCATTGTGGTGAACAAACACCTTTTGGAAGATTTGGTAGGACTTGGCTTATGGAATGAAAGTATGAAGCAGGAATTGATGCGTGCCAATGGATCTATTCAACATATTGAAACCATTCCACAAGACATTAGAGAGCTGTATAAAACCGTCTGGGAATTAAGCATGAAAGACATCATCGATATGTCAAGACATAGAGGATATTTTATCGACCAAAGTCAGTCTCTGAACCTTTTTATGGAGAATGCCAACTATTCTAAATTAACCTCAATGCATTTCTATGCTTGGAAGAGCGGACTGAAAACGGGCATGTACTATTTACGTACCAAGGCTGCAGTTGATGCCATCAAGTTTACATTGGATAATACCAAAAAGAAAGAAATGCCGGTTAGCGTTGCTGCGGAAGCCGAAATTGATGCTGCAGCCCCAACACCAAAAAGCGCAACCGAAATGGCCGTTCAAACAGCACCGGTGAAGCAAGAAGAGCTTGATGTGGAGCCTATGACAGCAGCGGAAATGAAAGCCTTGATCGAACAATCAAAGGCGGGCCAGGCTGACGATGATTGTTTGATGTGCGGATCATAAGAACGTATTCTATTCCAATTTTTGAATAGATTAGTTGACTTAGGCGCTTAGTCAATAATTCTCTTTTAGCCCGACGACCGGCTTGGGCTAAAGCCCAGAAAACACCGGGAACCTAGAACCCATGGTCTAAAGACCGAGGCAATTGAATTTTGGCTTTT
>QIJL01000533.1 GCA_003232435.1 Flavobacteriales bacterium
AATATTCACCTTCGGCTTTGTATTCTATAATTGCCTTGGCGATTGGGTGGGTAGATTTCTTTTCCATCGCCAATAGATACTTCATAAATTCATTTTCTTCCCCTAAAATGGATTTAATTCTTTTGATTTTGAAGACCCCTTTGGTAAGGGTTCCCGTTTTGTCCATTACCACAGTATTCACTTTGGTCATTGTATCGAGGAAGGACGCTCCCTTGAAAAGTATTCCATTTTTGGAGGCTGCACCCAATCCACCAAAATATCCCAAAGGGATAGAGATAACCAAAGCGCAAGGACAAGAAATAACAAGGAAAATCAATGCCCTGTACAACCAATCACTAAATACATAATCCTCTACAATAAAATAGGGAATTAAGGTCAGACCTATAGCAAGATACACTACAATGGGTGTATAGACCCTTGCAAATTTTCTGATGAATAATTCGGTTTTTGACTTTCTTGCGGTAGCATTTTGTACCATATCGAGAATTCGTGCAATAGAACTGTCCTTGAACTCTTTGGTGGTTTCGATTTCAATAACATTTTCTAGATTAATGCTTCCTGCAAAAACTTTCTCGCCTTTTTTGATGCTGTCGGGTTTACTTTCGCCAGTTAGTGCGGCAGTGTTCAGAGAAGTTTTTTCGGAAAGCGAAATACCGTCCAATGGGATTTTTTCGCCAACGCGCACTTGGACTTTTTCTCCAATTTCTACCGTTTCCGGATTTACTAAAACATAATTATTGTTGCGATATACCAAGGCTTTATTTGGACGAACATCGAGCAATGTCTTGATACTTCCTTTAACTTTTCTTACCGCAGCACTTTGAAATAGTTCTCCAACAGCATAAAACAACATCACGGCCACACCTTCAGGATATTCGCCAATGGCGAATGCGCCCATGGTGGCAATGGACATTAGGAAAAACTCCGTAAAGAAATCTCCGCTCTTGATACTTTTCCAACCTTCCGTTATCACAGGGAAGCCTACTGGCAGATAAGCTATGCCGTACCACACAATACGTACCCAATCTTTAAAGAAAGTGGCATTGACATAATCTAAGGCAATACCGATAACGAGCATTGTAAAACCAATTATGGCAGGTAAATAAGCCTTGAAATTACTTGATCGCCCTCTATGATTATGACCATCATCGCGGCTATGCTCTTTTTCAGACCTAGGTTTTATATCCCCTAGATCGAGTTTCTTTTTTTTCATTATAAATCTTTGTTGTCCAGTAAACTTTTTTGAAACCTGTATCAATAGCCGTAATTACTGATGATCCACGGTAAACCAAGGCTCGGAACCTTGCTTTTTTAGATTTTGGACATTGTTCTGAAATAGCTAAAAACACTTTGCTTTCAATTATTGATTCCCAATCGGTTACAGTTTGGTCTTACGTCTTATGTCCAGTAGCGCAGCGGTCTAGAGCCTTTAACCGGACACTATTGATTATAAATTTACCTTTGGCTCAAAGATGCTATATATTTGAATGCAACAGAAGTGCAATTATAGGCCACTACATTTATCGCAAACACCTTTTACTACTATATTCACATCCTTAACCTTGTAGCCTTCGGGTAAGTTGATACTGGTATCTTGGCTTTGTTAAGTACACTGTTTCATTACAGGCGGTGTAATGAAAGTGTAAATCTGTCTGTGGGTATCTCTATTATTATCGATAAGGGTTTTTATGGGTATACAACAAATTTCCCTAAATCGAACAGACCTGCCTGTAGGTTCACTTCGGGGGGCCGGGGGAGGACAATCCAGTAAAATGGTTTTCTTTTGAACAGAAAAGGAAAATTTGTCGTGTACTTCTTTTTATCGCCAAATGCCATTTTAGGCTACCTTATCTTTATACCTCAATAACCGTAAGGCATTGAGCACCACGATCAATGTAGAGCCTTCGTGTATAGCTACGGCCATCCCGATGCTTGCCCAACCAATTAGTGTGGCTGGTATCAAAACACCTACGATACCAAGACTGATCCACAAGTTTTGTTTTATGATGCTTTTAGATTTTCGACTAAGCCCGATAACAAAAGGAAGGTTCTCGATCTTGTCAGACATTAAGGCGACGTCGGCGGTTTCCAAGGCTACATCGCTTCCTGCAGCACCCATAGCGATACCTACGGTGCTATTGGCCATTGCGGGAGCGTCGTTTACGCCATCGCCGACCATTGCTATTTTAGTGTATTTTTCTTTTAGTTGCTGTATGGCGATTACTTTGTCTTCTGGCAATAGGTTTCCTTTGGCTTCGGTAAGCCCGATTTGCTTGGCTATGGAATCTCCTACATTTTGATGATCGCCAGTGAGCATTATCATTTTTTCAATGCCTATTTCCTTTAAGCGTTTTAAAGTGCTTTTTGCAGTTTCCCTTGGGGTATCCATTACGCTCAACAAACCAATTAATTTACTATTGGAAGCCACCAGCATTGCTGTATGTCCATTTTGAAGCAAATCGTACATTTGTGTAGCAATTTCTTTATTGATAGGTACATTTTTTTCAATCATTAATTTTTCATTTCCGATAAGAACAGTCGCCTTGTTATATGT
Organism: Flavobacteriales bacterium; assembly: GCA_003232435.1. Taxonomy (GTDB): domain Bacteria; phylum Bacteroidota; class Bacteroidia; order Flavobacteriales; family Flavobacteriaceae; genus Aurantibacter_A. The sequence continues at coordinate 2,555 of QIJL01000533.1, forward strand.
TGCCGATATTCCCATTCCTTGAATGGCTTTTATATTGGATGCTTGATTTTTTGCTTCAATGTTATATTGCGTTTTTATATCTTTTGAAATGGCCTTTGCCAAAGGATGGTTGCTCAAACTCTCCACATCTAGCACTAATTCCAAAAATTCTTCT
>QIJL01000554.1 GCA_003232435.1 Flavobacteriales bacterium
TTAGTTGGAAGATTCTAAGTATTTTGCTCGGACTGGGTGTTTTCACAGGTCTGGTAGCGGGTATTTACCCCGCATTGGTCTTGTCTTCAATCAAACCGATACAAGCTTTAAAGAGTACGATAAATATAAAATCGGGCAACGGAAATTTTCGTAGAACATTGGTTGTTTTTCAGTTTGCCATATCCATAACCCTTATCACATCGGTAATCATCATAACCCAACAATTCAGATATACACAAAAAAAGGACTTGGGTTTTAAAAAGGAGAATCTACTTGCCGTGAGATTCGGAACTGATGAAACAAAAAAAAGTTATAGTGCCCTAAAACCCCAGTTTTTAGAAATATCGGGCATATCTCAAGTGGCAGGTGTTAAATATTCCCCAGCGGAAAGAGTATTGAATGATTTTGGAGTATACCGGCCAGGAGGAAGTCCTGATGATAATATTACGGTACATAACAACGCTGTCAGCGAGGATTATTTCAACGCCATAGGAGCCAATTTGTTACAAGGAAGGGAGTTGAGGGAAGGCGATGAGAATCAAATAGTGGTAAATGAGGCCTTATTAAAGGCACTTAACATTAAGTTAGACCTCGCTCTTGGTTCAAAACTTTTGAATACCTATGAGGATGAAACCCAAGAATTCGAGATCGTTGGTATCGTAGGCGATTATCATTTCGCTTCATTGAAAGATGTTATTGAACCCTTGTTGCTTTATAAGTCAAAAAACCTCAATTGGATGATTTTAAGAACAGAAACTACAAATTACAAACAACTATTGGGCGAACTCGAACAACGTTGGATATCTACGGTTAGCAATGTTCCTTTCACATATGTCTTTATGGATAAAGAAATGGGGGAAATGTATGTAGAGGAACAACGCTTAGGAAACATCTCCACGGTATTCACTTTTCTAGCAATCCTCATCAGTTGTCTCGGCCTCTTCGGCTTGGTATCCTATGTCGCGGAACAAAAGAAAAAAGAAATCGGTATCAGAAAGGTGTTGGGTGCCAGTATCAAATCCGTGGTAATTCTGTTGACAACCGATTTCGTAAAGCTAGTAGGCATCGCCTTTTTGATCGCATCCCCGATCGCATACTATTTTACGCAACGTTGGTTGGAAGATTTTACGTATCGCATCGATATACAGTGGTGGGTTTTTGTTTTGGCAGGAGGTTTTGCCTTAATGATCACACTTTTAACCGTGGGTTTCCAATCGATAAAATCGGCAATGGCAAACCCTGTAAAGAGTTTGCGAACGGAATAAAAAGCTCCTCCCTTTTTCAAAGGGAGGTGGCTCCCCGCCATTTTCGGCGGGGAGACGGATGGATTAAGTCCGAAGTAACAGAATAAGAACAGTATCAGAAAAAAATGAGACTTTAAACACTTAATCTCCCCGTCCGCCATGGCGGACACCCAGGGGAGCCAAAAAAAAGAAAGAGGGGGAGCTTAAAAATATAGAATCAAAGAAAACGAGAACCATGTTTAAAAACTATCTAAAGATTGCTTGGCGAAGTCTTAAAAAACAACCCTTTTTCACTTTCATAAACACTTTCGGACTCGCCATTGGTATGGCAGGTGCGCTACTTATTTCATTGTATATCTATGATGAATTTAGTTATGATAAAATGTTTGTAGATACGGACCGGATTCATAGATTAAATTTGGATGTAAAATTTGGCGGCAAAACGCAGGAAGCAGCGGTGCTTACAGCACCCATGGCAGAAGCTGTGCAGGGTGATATTCCTATGGTAGAACTAACCACACGTTTTAGGACACAGGGGAGTGTGCTTATTAAAAAGAGCGGAACGCAGCGCAATGTAAAAGAAGATCAGAGTACCTATGTCGATGATACCTTTTTTGAAATGTTTGGTTTGGAATTAATCGAAGGAGATACAAAAACAGCTTTAAAAGACCCGAATACATTGTTATTGACGAAAACGGCAGCAGAGAAGCATTTTGGAATTAGTAATGCTTTGGGGGAGAGTATGGTCTTAAATAATGATGAGGTGTATACCGTTACTGGAATCTTGGAAGATCTCCCTCGAAATTCCTTTTTAAGAGACCATTCCGTTTTTAAGGCGATGAAAGGTTATGAAGATGCATGGGTGCCCAATTGGGGAAATAACAATTTTCAAACCTATGTTAAACTAATTCCTGAGGCAAATATTGAAGATTTTCAAAAACCTTTACAAGCTATTGTAGAAAGCCATGTAATTCCGGGGGTACAGGAGTTTTTTCCTGGAATAACTTTAGAACAGTTTATAGCTTCGGGCAATTATATGAATTTCAGTACAATTGCTTTAACTGACATTCACCTTTCTGAGAATAGAGAGGCAGAGATAAGCCCTAATAATAGCATTCAAAATGTATATATACTCTCTTTTATTGCCTTGTTTTTAATTGTTTTGGCATCTGTTAATTTTATGAATTTATCTACGGCAAGTTCTTTAAAAAGAGCCAAAGAAGTGGGTATTCGTAAAACCTTGGGTTCAAATAGATCAGGGTTAATACAACAGTTTTTAACAGAGTCTGGTCTTATCGCTTTTTTATCATTGTTAATGGCAATTATTATTGCGGCTATCGCTTTGCCTTTTTATAATGACCTTTCAGGAAAAGCATTGAGTATACCTTATACTAATCCTTTTTTCTGGTTGATTTTGTTTGCAGCTACTATACTACTGGGCTTGTTTTCGGGCAGTTATCCTGCGTTTTTTATGTCCAATTTTATTCCAGTAAAAGTCCTTAAAGGAAGTGGTGGAAATAGTATAGGTGGCGGCAAGATTAGAAATTCTTTGGTTGTGTTTCAATTTGCTATTTCAGTATTTTTAATTGTAAGCACTTTAGTGGTATATCAGCAACTGAAATTTATTCAAAATAAAGATCTTGGTTTTTCAAAAGAGCAAGTGTTGATTGTAAGTGATGTATATAGTGTTGGTGAACAGGTACAATCTTTTAAGCAACAAGTGCAACAATTGGGTAGTGTACAAAGCACAACCCTAAGTAGCTTTTACCCGACTCCATCGGGTAGAAGCAATAGTTCCTTTTTTGAAGAAGGTACTACTGATCAAGACAAAGCAATACAAATGCAGACCTGGGGTGTTGACCATGATTATGTATCCACTATGGGTCTGAAAATTATTGCAGGTAGAGACTTCGATCGCCAATTTAGTACCGATTCTACAGCTATGGTAATTAATGAATCAGCATTGGTAATTATAGGAAAATCTGCGAATGAGGCGCTTGGTATGCGCCTATCATCGCAATTAGGGGCTGAAAACCCTGAGATGAGTACCGTAGTTGGTGTTGTTAAAAATTTCCATTTCTCATCACTTAAAGATGATATTGGAGCATTGAGCCTTTCTATAGGAAATTGGGCAGGTTCAATGGCCGTAAAATTAAATGCTGGAGATTTCAATACTTCCATAGCGCAGATTGAAGAGGTATGGAATAAAGTCGCTCCAGGGCAACCGTTTGATTATTATTTTATGGATGAATCTTTTAATAATACCTACCAAGCAGAACAACGCTTAGGTAAGATTTTTATCATATTCACTATTCTTTCTATTCTAATTGCCAGCTTGGGTCTGTTTGGTCTTGCTGCTTTCAATGCTGAAAAACGTATCAAAGAAATAGGTATACGTAAAGTATTGGGTGCAAGTGTATCTCAAATTACCTATAGACTTTCTATAGATTTTTTAAAATTAGTAGGTATTGCAATTTTGGTTGCTTTACCTATAGGTTGGTATGTTATGAATAAGTGGTTAGAAGATTTTTCGTACCGAATAGAAATTCCTTGGTGGGTATTTGTTTTGGCAGCCTTTTTGGCCGTGGCCATTTCGATACTAACGGTAAGCTATCAAAGTATAAAAGCCGCCATGGCCAACCCTGTAAAAAGTTTGCGAACTGAATAGTTGGCTCCTCCCTTTTTCAAAGGGAGGTGGCTCCCCGCCATTTTCGGCGGGGAGACGGAGGGATTAAGTCCGAAGTAACAGAATAAGAACAGTATCAGAAAAAAATTTAAACACTTAATCTCCCCGTCCGCCATGGCGGACACCCCTCTTTGGGAAAGAGGGGAGCTTAAAAATATAGAATCAAAGAAAACGAAAATCATGTTTAAAAACTATCTAAAAATCGCATTTCGGAACCTATGGAAACATCGCGGGTTCTCATTCTTGAATATTACCGGCTTGGCCATTGGTCTAACTGCCGGCTTTCTCATTTTGCTATATGTAGGTTTTGAGCTGTACAGAGTGGTGGCCGATATAAAAACCCCTACGGAAAATATCGAGGCGAACATATCGGCATGGGCGGTACCTCCTAATTTGGAAAAACAATTTCCGGAAATAGTATCGGCCGTTCGAATTTCAGATTTGAATATGCTGGTGCGCAAGGATGATATCAAATTTCAGGAATCTGATGCAGCTGCAGTGGATTCGGATTTTTTCAATGTATTTGACTTTAAATTGTTGCAAGGTGATTCGAACAACGTCTTGAAAGACCCTTTTACCATGGTCTTATCAGAAACTGCCGCAAAAAAATATTTTGGAGATCAAAATCCTGTCGGGCAGACCTTGAAAATTATGGATGAGGGGCACGTAGCTACCGTAACGGGTTTAATGGAAGACATTCCCGAAAATTCACATATCAATGCCGATATGGTTTTATCTATGGCCACCTATACAATAGGTTTAGAAAGGGATCTGGATAATCAATGGGACGGCTATGATGCCTCCGGTTATATTTTAGTGGCAGAGAATACCAACATAAAACAACTTGAATCAAAATTACCTGATTTTTTGGAGCGGAACAATGGGGAGGAAATGAAAAAATCACAGATGTTCGTAACCTTGTTTCTTGAACCCCTAAAGGATGTTTATCTGCGCTCAACAAGGGGTGGGGCAGGTGATGGAAGCATTGATAATGTATACATTTTTTCGATAGTGGCCATTTTTATCCTATTAATTGCATGTATCAATTTTATAAACCTCACTACGGCCCGATCCGTAGAAAGGGCGAAAGAGGTCGGTATTCGAAAAGTAATTGGAGCGGGAAAACGGCAATTGGGTCTACAGTTTATAGGGGAGTCCATTGTAATTGCTCTTTTTGCATTTGT
>QIJL01000587.1 GCA_003232435.1 Flavobacteriales bacterium
TGGTAGCTTTTGGAATCTCTATGAGCGGCCAAGAAATAGGGTTGCAGCTTTATAGTTTACGCAATCAGTTCAAAACCGATGTGCCGGGCACCTTGCAGCTAATCAACGATTGGGGAATTACCTATTTAGAGGGCGGCGGAACTTACGGACTTCCGATGGAAGAATTCCAAGGATTATTGAAAAAGAACAATCTTGATGTAGTCAGCGTCGGTGTAGGATATGACGATTTAAAGGCTGGCAATATCGACAAGGTAATTGAAAATGCAAAAGCCTTCGGCGCCAAATATGTCATGTGTGCCTGGATATCGCATGAAGGAAACAATTTCGATATCGAAAAAACCAAAGAGGCTACGGAAGTTTTTAATACTGCCGGCAAGAAATTAAAGGAAGCGGGACTGACCCTAGCCTATGGCTATGAATTCAGACCTTATGAAGACGGTACTTTGTTCGATTATATGGCAAAGAACGCCGAGCATTTTGCTTTTGAAATGGACGTATACTGGGTACAGCATGGTGGAGCAGATCCGCTAACGCTATTGAATAAATATCCTGAAAAGTTCGTTTTACTGCATTTGAAGGATATGGAAAAAGGCACGCCAAAAGATGATACAGGACACTCCGACGTAGAGACAAATGTAGTTTTGGGCACCGGGGAAGTCGATATTGCGGGGTAGTCAAGCGTGCCAAAGAACTGGAGGTAGTAAAATACATGTTTATCGAAGATGAATGTTCACGCGTGGTTGAGCAAGTGCCTCAAAGCCTAGAGTTTTTAGCAGGCCTGAAGTAGCAGTCTACAGTTTGGAAATATTAGGGCTCTTTCTTTTTTTCAAAAAGAAGGAGCTTTTATTGGTCTCAAATAATAGTTAAAACTATGCCCGTCCGGCAGGCAGGCATTTCGCTTTAGCTTCTAAAAAGTTTATTCCTGAAAAAAAAGAAAATAGAACAGAGAAAATAGAACAGAGAAAATAGAACAGAGAAAAAAGTCTATTCTCTATGTTCTATTCTCTTGACCAGAATGTTGGTTATATGTTTACTGTTCTTAAACTGAATAATACGGTATCTCACTTTAACGTTCGAGCAATCACGTACTCCGGACTTTCAGTCCGATTTTCAAACCTTTGGACTTATAGTCCATAGAGTGGTTTAGTTTTTGGTATAAACCTCCTATCTTTAAAGAAATCACCAATTCTTAAAAGAAATGAAGTTAACATGGAGCCCATTAATCATTCTGCTATTTTTCGTAGGCTGCGCAGAGAAAAAACAAACTGAAGATAGTACCAAAAAAGAAACCCTACCGAATATCGTTTGGTTGGTGGCCGAGGACCAATCTCCAGAATGGTTCCCTATGTATGGTGATAGCACCATCTCCTTGCCTAATTTGGAGAGTTTAACCAATGATGGGGTAAAGTTTACAAATGCCGTAACCCCGGTTCCTGTTTGTGCACCTGCACGCAGTGCCCTGATCACGGGTATGTATCCTTCGACATTGGGCACACATAACATGCGCACCTATGCTCCTGGCCGACGCGGAAGCGACAAGCCATATCCGAATCTAGATATTCCAAGTTATTCTCCGATTGTTCCCAAAGGAGTGAAAATGTTCACGGAATATTTAAGGAAAAAAGGATATTACACAGCAAACGGCCCAAAGGAAGATTATAATTTTAAGAAATTGGAATCCGCTTGGGATGAAAGTAGTAAAGGGGCTCATTGGCGAAAACGAAAAGATGGGCAACCCTTTTTCACGGTTTTCAATTTCTCTGTTTGCCATGAATCACAGATTTGGAAAAGAGGCAAAGATTCACTCTTTGTCAACCCAAAGGATGTACCGGTTCCTCCATATTTTCCGGATAATGATACGATTCGTCATGATATCGCAGTCAATTACAGCAATCTCAAAAGACTCGACGATCAAATAGGGAAAGTGATTTCTGATTTAAAGGAAGACGGACTTTATGAAAACAGCATTATCTTTTTTTACGGGGACCATGGAGGGCCTTTCCCTAGGCACAAGCGGGCACTTTATGATACAGGTGTTAAGGTACCTTTGGTAGTCAAGTTTCTTAAAAACAAAGATGCCGGCGGCACCGATGACCGCTTGATCAGTTTTTTGGATTATGCGCCCACCGTACTTTCCTTTGCGGGAATCGAGCCACCTAAGGTCATGCAGGGCAAAGCCCAATTCGGTCGATACGCAACTGCTGAAAAACACAAGTATACCTTTCATACTTCGGATCGCTTTGATGAGCTATACGACAGGTTGCGAGCAGTAAGAACCAAGCGTTACAAATACATTAAAAGTTTCGATACTTTGATAAGTCATGCCATACCCAATAAGTACAGGCAACAAATGCCTATGATGAGAGAGTTGAGAAGGTTACAGGTTAATGGAGAACTCAATGACCAGCAGGCGTTATGGTTACATTCGACGAAACCTGCGGAAGAATTATACGATCTACAAAATGACCCCTATGAATTAAACAATTTAGCGGGAAAGTTTGAACTTCAAGATACTTTGGTACATTTTAGGAAGGTTTTGAAAATGTGGATTGCCGAAACCCATGATTTAGGGGAATACCCCGAGGCAGAGCTAATCGAGAAATGGCTTCCCAACAGAAAACAACCGGAGTTGCCTCCTTTGCAAATGGAAAAAACAAGTGATGGAATAGCTTTATATCCCGGTAAGAAAGATGCAACAATAATTTGGAAATTACCTCAAGACTCCTTATGGCACCTTTACACCCAACCGCTTCCAAAAGATGCTCCCTTTGAAGCAAAAGCAGAGCGCATCGGGTATATTGATAGCAAAGTGCTGGAATATTCTTTGAATTAGGAAAGCAGTTAAACCTTATAACATAAACTATCCATGTTATAAATCTACTAATTAATTAGTAGTTCTACTAAAAATTTAGTAGTATTGTCTAGTGTCAAGTCAAGGCTGAAATGACGTATGAGGCAATCGTAGATTTTGTGCCGGGCCTAGGCAAAAAATCATTGCATAGCCGTAGCTAATGCATTGGATCATACGTAGGTTTTAGCTTGACTTGACACTAGTAATATAATTTTCAATGAAAAAATTAACGGAGCGAGAAGAGCAGATCATGCAAGTTATCTGGCAGAAAGATGCAGTGTTTATTCGCGATGTCGTTGAACAACTTCCTAAACCAAAACCCCATTATAATACAGTTGCCACGATTATAAAAATTCTGGTCAAGAAAGGTTTTTTGAAGTCGGAAAAAGTGGGAAATACGGATCGCTACAGTGCCAAAGTTCCTATTGAGGATTATCGAAAAGAAGATATCAAGGACATCAAGAAAAAGTATTTTGGTAATTCTCTACCGAAGATGATGGCACATTTCGCCAAGCAAGAAAAACTAACTGACACTGAAATTCAAGAATTGATCACTATTATTAAATCAAAGAAATCATGATGATGTTTCTTATTAAGGCTTCTATCGTGCTTTCGATCCTGTTGGGGTTCTACAATTTTTTTTTACAGAGAGAAAGTTTTTTTGCTATCAACAGGGCTTATTTGATGATTGGCTTATTGCTGACTTTTGTGCTTCCGTTCGTGACACTTCCTGAACTGATTAACCACCAGGGTATTGTCCATAAGGTTGTCTCAGAGACTGAAATGACCACAATCAATGAACCTTCCTTAGAGGTGGGCTCCGAACTTTCCCATGCAGTTCCGAATTCCGAAATCAAGGAAAGTTCCGATGAGATTATTCCTTCCGATGCAAATAGTAATAGGGGAGTGACATATTGGATAGGTCTGCTATATTTTTTCGGTGTAGCCATACTTTCACTGAATTTCTTGACGCAGTTGCTGGGCATATTCATCAAGATCAATAAGAGCAATGACCGCTTAATAGATGATCGATGTATCATTTTAAACCAAACGGATGAAACCGAACCTTGTTCTTTTTTCAACTATGTTTTTGTTAGTCCTAGCAAGTATGACAAGAGTGCTTATTCGCAGATTCTCGAGCATGAAAAAATCCATGCTAAAAAATATCACTCCCTTGATTTGTTGCTTTCTGAACTGGCAATCATTGTTTTGTGGTTTAATCCATTGGTATGGTTGTTCAGAAAAGAAGTTGAAAAAAATATCGAGTATCAGACGGATGCGGTTTTACTGGGCACCCAAGCCGTCGAGGCCGAAAACTATCAATTGAATCTATTGAAAATTGCAAGCGAAAGAAAATCGCTTAACCTAGTTTCAAACCTGCCTTCCGGACAGGCTGGTTACAATCGATCATTAATCAAAAAACGAATAATCATGATGAACACAGAAAAATCGAATCGACTCAGTTATTGGAAATATGCTTTTTTGGCACCAACTCTATTTGCAACCCTTTTGCTATTAAATCAGCCCTTAACCTTGAATGCGCAGGAAAATTCAAGTTTAGATCTCAATGAAGAGGAGGGTAATGGCAATTTCTACGAGGGCGAACATAACAACGGACATTCCGAAGATCTTACGCCTTTTTTAAGAGCCGCTGCAGATGGCAATGAAGAGGCCGTGAAGACGCTTATCGATGAGGGAGCTGATGTGAACGAGTTTCTTCATGGGGAAGGTACGGCCCTTTATTTGGCCCTTCAGCATTCCAACCACGAAGTAGCGAAACTTTTATTGGAAGAGAGTGCCGACCCGAATCTAGGCTCTAGATCGGATGGCTACCCGATAATGATGGCCATTGCTGCTGGTGACATAGATTTAGTCAGGCTCCTTATCGAAAAAGGGGCAGATGTTAACAGAGAACTCCCTGTGGATGGCAGTGCTTTAATATATGCTTGTAAATATGGCAATCTCCCCATAGTCCAACTTCTTGTTGATGCGGGAGCCGATATTGATATGTCCGTAAAAGGAGATGGCAACCCGCTGATTATGGCCTCTAAAGGCGGGCATTTGAAAATTGTGGAATACTTCGTAAAAAAAGGCGTCGATGTTAATTATGAAGTGGTCGGGGATGAGGTGCCATTGATCAATGCCAGCGAACAAGGGCATTTAGAAGTTGTAAAGTATTTGATTGCCAACGGTGCCGATGTCAATAAAGTGTGCAAGGAAAAAATACAAGATGGTAGCATTAGAATTCGCACGGCTCTGAAAATGGCAAAGAAAAAAGGTCACGACGCTGTTGTAAAGTATCTTTTGGAAAAAGGAGCAAAAGAGTGACCTAAATATTAGCGAATTAACCGGCAGAATTAAAACCACCTGTTTTTGAAGCAGGTAGTTTTTAGGCTCTAGTTTATTATTGCGTTGATAAATTCAATTTTATCGACTAGGGCATTTAAATGCCAATGTTCGGTTTGGGCTAAAGCCCGGCAAG
>QIJL01000043.1 GCA_003232435.1 Flavobacteriales bacterium
GTTCACCCAGAGGAAAATAAAAAGAGCACAGGCCAGACCTGACGAAAGCCCGATAATGTTTATCAAAAAGCTGCTCCTATACTTTTTAAAACTTCGAATGGCGATCAAAAGGTTATGCCTTAACATGGTTCTCGTTTTTGAGACCTAACAGGTTTTGGAAACCTGTTAGGTCTTGATTTATTCCGTACGTAAACTTTTTGCCGGGTTTGCTATAGCTGCTTTTATACTTTGAAAGCTTACGGTAACCGCTGCTACTACTATCGCCAATAGGGCAGCTACTGCAAAAACGCCCCATCCGATTTCCATTCGGTATGAAAAGTCTTCAAGCCACTTGTTCATGGCATACCAACCTATAGGTAGCGAAATGAGTATGCCGATGCCAACCAACTTGAGAAAATCCATAGTAAGTCGATATGAAATTTGGCCCACGCTTGCGCCCAGTACTTTTCTGACCCCTATTTCTTTGGTACGCTTTTGGGCATTGAATGCCGCAAGACCAAAAAGACCCAAACAGGCAATAATAATTGATAGCACGGTAAAAATGATAAATATGCGCCCCAATAGTTGGTCTGCCTGATAGGTAGCATTAAAAGCGTCATCTAGAAATCGATAACCGAAAACTTGTCCTGGAACCACTTTTTGCCATAATGCCTCTATGCCTGTTATGGTATTCGAGTAATTCCCTGCCTCTAATTTTATTGCCATTGATCCTAGGGAACTACCCATGGTAAGGGACAGAGCACCTATATCTTCTCTAAGAGATTCATAGTGGAAATTTTTAACGACCCCGATTATTGTGAAATATGATGGGCTTTCTTCACCTAGATCATTCGAAATTCTGATACCCAAGGCCTCTTCGGGTAGTAATCCCAGAACCTCCGCCGCGGATTCGTTCAAGACCATGGCCGTGGAATCGGTTGCAAATTGTTTATCGAAATTCCGGCCCGCTATCATTTCCATATTGAGGGTGGGCACATAATCATAATCTACTACCCAAGTTTGCATGTTAATCGCATTTTCCTGCTCTTCTGCTCCTTCTATGAAAAAGGAATTGTTATTTCGAAAAGAAGGAGTGGGTAAATACCCGCTAATAGTTACACTTTTAACCTGTGCCAATTGCCTGACCTCTTCCTCAAAAGATTCAACCTGATCCCCAGCAACATATATATCGTCGATAATCAAAACCTGTTCCTTGGCAAAGCCGAGATCTTTGTCTTGAATAAACTTCAGCTGTTGATAAACGACCAAGGTGCTGATAATCAAAAAGACTGAAGTTGCAAATTGAAAAACAACCAAGACATTTCTTGTCTTTCCACCGCCCACGCTACTCATACCGTTGCCCCCCTTGAGCACTTTGACCGGAATAAATTTTGACATAAAAAGGGCCGGGTAGCTCCCCGAAAGAATACTCAAAAAAATTGTTGAAATAACTAAAACCAACCAGAAAAAAGGGTTCGCAAAAGGTATGGAAAGGGTCTTGCCCGATAGTTCGTTAAAAGAGGGGGTGGCAATTGCCGCAATTACTATAGCCAATAAAAGTGAAATAAAAGAAATCAGGCCTGATTCGGTCAAAAACTGCCAGATCAGTTCCCGTTTATTGGATCCCAAGGTTTTGCGGATACCCACCTCTTTAGCTCTTTTTAAGGAATGTGCCGTCGACAAATTCATAAAATTTACACTTGCCAATACGACTAAGAATAAACCGATAAAGAAGAGTATATAGACATTTTGCATATTACTAACAGGACTAAGCTCAGTGTCGGCATCGGAGTACAGATGAATATCTGTCAATGCAATAGTATTGTATCTAACATAGTTGCCACTGGCTTCGAAGGATTCTTTGGTTATTCCCGGAAAAATATCCTGAACAAACGGAATCAAATACGTTTCGAACATTGATTGCATGGGTTCCTGAAAATCTTCAACATCGGCATTTGGAATCAGTTTGACAAAAGTGAAATAATTATGACTGCCCCATTCACCGACCTGAAGATTTGTGTTTCCTGCCATGGCCATAAAAATATTATGTTCTCGAAGAAAAGAGTTTTTGGGCAAATCATCGATAACTCCGGTTACCGTATAGGTATCCGTATTGTTCAACAACACATTTTGTCCAAGGGCATTTTTTACGCCAAAATGTTTTTCGGCCGCGGTTTTTGTAAGCACCAAGGTATTGGGTTCCTTTAATGCCGTTTTGGTGTCCCCAACGAGTACATCTATTCCGAACATATCAAAAAAGGTGGAGTCGGCAAAAGCAGCACCTAGTTCTTTTGTGTTCGCCGTTGTACCGCTTTTTCTGATAAGTAAACTACCTTGATTCCGGAATCTAGTCGTAACTTCAATTTGAGAAAAATCCCTTTGCATAGCTTCCGCCATTGGCTCCGATACTTCGGCCGACTTTTGGGCGGCACCGCCGAATTTGATGTCAGCATCTATCCGATAAATACGTTCGGCATCGGCGAACATAGTATCATGACTCAGTTCATCATAGATGTACAAAGAAATAAGTAGCCCCCCGGCCATGCCGATGGCAAGTCCGAAGGTGTTTAAAAAAGTAAAAAAAGGTTGCTTCTTTAGACTTCTCCAAGCTATTTTAATATGATTTTTAAACACGACCGATTGATTTTTGATGCTGAATCGAGTTCAGCATGATTTGATGAATAAACTTTCTTTTTTTGTTAACCTGCAAGGTTTCC
>QIJL01000377.1 GCA_003232435.1 Flavobacteriales bacterium
GGTTGATCAGATGCGATCATAGAAGCATATTCTGCTTTACACAAGCTTTTTATTTTTCTAAAATTCATTGTACGTATAACATATATTCATGTGCGCCAAGCGAAGCTGGCGTTTGCTAGCAGGTGAGATATTAAACTAACATCAAACTTAGTAAAACATCAAGTCCTGCCTGTGCAATCTTCGGAGAGATTTTGTTATCTCAAAGGGAGCACAGTATCGAGTCTTGCGCATATTAGGTAACGAAGTATGTGAAGCGTAGACAGAGAGTCTGTAGGCCATTAGGTGGAATGTCACCTTTAAGCGATAGAGCTTCGAGAAATAATTGAGACGAGATGGGCTGAGCTAGTATGTGAGACGCGAAGGCAACACCAACTTAGAACAATTTAAGTTGGCCATCCGGAGTCCGAGAGCATGGCATGCAGATACAGTAAACGGAGAACCTTATGGAGTCAACAAGATGTTGAATGACAAAATCAAGAAAGACAATTTCAAGACAAGTCGCATTCTCTGTAAGGAAGTCAGATCGATTCATAGTAGCGAGGATAGTGGGTAATGCCAAAGGAGCGAAGGGATCGACAAAATCTGAATCTTGTCACAGGTACCCGCGACACTCTCAGCAGTGAAGACGGCGGGCACAGCAGAAATCAAACCGATAAGCAAAGGCAAAAGGAATGGTTCAATAATCGCTGGACAAGAATAGGTTTAGCTGCGCAAAACGAGCAGCTAATCTTTAGCAACCTCATGACGCACGTCAATGAGGAATCGCTAAAAGAAGCATTTAAAGCATTAGAAGGATCGAAAGCTTTAGGTGTTGATGGTATTAGCAAAACGAAATATGGCAAAAGTCTAGAAGAAAATCTCAAAGGACTCGCACAGCGAGTGCAACGAGGCACTTATAGGCCACAGCCGAAAAGAGAAGTTCTCATACCGAAGGCGAATGGCAAGCGAAGGCCGATTGCGATAGCCTGCTTTGAAGACAAGCTTGTTGACTGGGTGGTAAGCAAAGTACTCACTCAAGTTTTCGAGCCACTTTTCATCAGGAACTCGTTTGGTTACCGACCAAACAAATCAGCAGACGGTGCGATCAAAGCTTGCTATTACTCCTTGTGTAAAAACACAAGAAGACATGTCGTGGAAATAGACTTCTCAAACTTTTTCAATACAATTCCCCATCGTAAACTGATGAAGGTAATGGGAAAAAGAATTTCAGACAGGCGATTCAAGGGCTTAATCGGCAGATTCTTAAAAGGAAAACTTATCGTGGAAGCAGGAGAAATTCTGCCGAGCGAGATAGGAACACCACAAGGGTCAGTCATTACGCCACCAACAACATTGCCAAAAGCACAGAATTTACTCAAAGCATACTCCGCAGTCTCTTAATCCCAAAGTATAGAATAGCTTTCACCTCCTATTAGAATCAAGCTCACCCCTTTTTATGATAAAGATCACGCAGGACCATTAAATCAAGGGAGACGTGATGAGCCAGGAAAAAAGGGAGCTGATTATTAGAAAAACATTTGAACCTAATAGGCTTTCAGAAAGCCATGTAGCAGATGCGTATGATTTGTTAGTGCCACAAATAAAACAGGCCATTAACATAACTAAAAATGCTGCTGATGAATTAACAAGCATTTTAAATAATGAGAGAAGGGGAGAAAATAAATCATGAAAATACACACTGCAATTTATGCAAGAGTTTCATCAGAAAAACAAGCGCAGACAAACACCATTGACAGTCAAATTGCTGCATTAGAAGAACGTGTAAAAGCCGATGAATTTCAGTTGATAGATGAAAATAAATTTATTGATAATGGTTATAGTGGTACGGATTTAACTCGTCCAGAATTAGAGCGTATGAGAGATCAAGCAGCAGCGGGTGAAATTGATCGTATTTATGTCCATTCGCCCGATCGACTTGCCAGAAAATATGCTTATCAAGTTATCTTAATGGAGGAATTTAATCGTTTTGGTGTTGAAGTGGTTTTTTTAAATTGTGAAATAGATGATAATCCAGAAGCACAATTATTATTGCAAATGCAAGGAATGATTTCTGAATATGAACGAGCAAAAATAATGGAAAGATATCGCAGAGGAAAAATTCATGCGGCTAGAAAAGGTTCGATCAATGTATTGAGCGGCGCCCCTTATGGTTACCAATATATAAATAAACATGAAAGCGGTGGAGATGCATCGATTATTATCGTTGATGATGAAGCTGAAGTTGTCCAAAAAATATTTCACTGGATTGGTAGAATGAGATTGAGTATTGGTGAAGTATGCCGTCGACTGGTAGAAGCCAAACACAAAACACGATTTGGAAAAACGTATTGGGATAGAAGTGTTGTATGGGGAATGTTAAAAAACCCTATTTATATGGGGAAAGCTGCATTTGGTAAGACAAAGATAGGGAAACAACTGCCTAGAGTAAGGCCGCAGAAACATTCATCTAATCAACCAAAACGAGCGGTTTCAGTATACACAGTTGAAAAGGAAAATTGGATTTATATTGCCACGCCTGCCATTGTTGATGAGGCATTGTTCGAAGTTGTACAGCAACAGCTTGAAGAAAATAGAAAGAGAGCACGAGAAAAAAATTGCGGTGCAAAATATTTATTACAGGGATTGTTGGTTTGTAAACACTGTCAATATTCTTATTATGGAAAGCCTGTACGTAATAAACGAGGTAAAAAAATTAATTCATATGCCTATTACCGTTGTATTGGCTCTGATGCTTATCGCTTTGGTGGAATTAAAATTTGTAGCAATAAACAAGTTAGGACAGACACTCTGGAAATAGCGGTTTGGGAAGAAGTTTGTCAGTTGTTAAAAACCCCACATTTAATCTTAGATGAATATCAGCGAAGAATTTCTGAAGTTAACAAAAATAGTTCTAAAGTCTCTATTGCATTATTAGAGAGAAAAAATAAAAAAATCGAACTGGGGGTTAAGCGTTTAATTGATAGTTATACTGAAGGATTAATCGATAAGTCTGAATTTGAGCCGAGAATTAAAGAAATGAAACGAAAAATAAAATTAATTCAGGAAGAGAAAGATAATCTCATTGAAAATGAAAATACAACAAAAGAAATGAAGCTCATAGTGGCAAACTTAGAAGATTTTGCAAAGCTGGTGAACAACCATTTAAAGCAAGTGGATTGGATGAAAAAACGTGATATCATCCGGGCATTAGTAAAGCGTATTGAGATTGGAAAAGAGGATGTTAATATTGTGTTCAGAATAAATCCGATTATTCGGGATGACAGCGCCAACAATGAAAATAATTTAGATGGTTTGCAACATTGCTGTAGGAGTAATGAGTCCTGTTCTAGCAAACATCTATCTGAACGAGGTTATAGATCATTGGTTTCTAGAAAACTATGGATCATATAATAATATTATTGTGAGATACGCAGATGATGCGATCTTTCTTTTCAAAAAGGAAGAGGATGCTAAAAGTTTTATGAGAGACCTCAAGCAAAGAGTCGAGGCATACGGGCTTCAATTAAATGAAGACAAAACCAAGACGATAGTGATAGACAAAGAGAACCATGAACAATTTAGCTTTTTAGGTTTGACGTTCTACTGGGGGAAACAAGGAAGCAGACGCATCCTTAAAGTAAAAACCCAGAAAGAAAAGTTGCTTAAATCGATTCGAGAATTTGAACAATGGATCAAGAACATCAGAAACCGACAGAAGTTAAAAGACATATGGGCTTTGGCTAAAGCGAAAGTGCGAGGACACATCAACTACTTTGGTTATTGGATGAATGGACTAAAGCTTAATCATTTCTACTGGAGTGTGATAAAATCACTCTATAAATGGTTGAACAGAAGAAGTCAGAAACGTTCGTACGATTGGGATGGATTTCAAGAAAGATTGGAAAACTTCCCATTGACAAAACCATTAAAGCAGATGAAATTAAAACAACTAGGATGGAACCCCTATGCATAGTACTATTAAACTGAACCAGATTTTGAAGAGCCCCGTGCGG
>QIJL01000341.1 GCA_003232435.1 Flavobacteriales bacterium
CGAGTATCCGCGATACATCGGTAATCCTGATGTGGTCATCAAAATCAGTGGTTGCATGAACGCTTGTGGGCAACACAATATGGCGAACATCGGCTTTCAGGGAATGAGCATCCGCACCAAGGACAAACTGGTCGCACCTGCCCTTCAGGTTTTATTGGGAGGCGGAAATGACGGAAACGGTAATGGCCGTTTTGCTGACAAGGTCATAAAAATACCTAGTAAAAGAGGGCCGCAGGCATTGCGTCTGATCTTGAGTGATTTTGAAGTCAACGGAAACAGAAAACCTTTCGCGGATTATTATGCTGAAAAAGGAGAGCATTATTTCTACGATTTTCTAAAGCCATTGACCGATATCGAAAACCTGACCCCAGAAGATTTCATCGATTGGGGAAATACGGAAAAATATAAAAAGGAAATCGGCATCGGTGAATGCGCTGGAGTCGTGATCGATTTGATCGCTACTTTATTGTTCGAAAGTGAAGAGAAAATCCAAAATGCACAAGAAACCTTTGAAATTGGAAAATGGGCGGCGAGTATATACTATTCTTATTCCTCAATGGTCAATTCTGCCAAAGCATTGTTAACTGCCGAAAAAACAAAGGTCAATACGCACAACAGTATCATCAAGGATTTTGATGAGCTTTTCGTTCAACCAGGTAAATTTCAATTGGATGGAGTCTCCACCCTTCGGGGAAGCGGAAGGGGGCCTTTTGAAGAGTTGGTATTGCAACTGAACAAAAATGAACCTACCGAGGCTTTCGCCAAAAGTTATTTTGAAGATGCCAAGGCATTTTTACAAAAAGTGGAAGTGTTCAGAAAATTAGAATTAGTAGGAGTATAGAAATGGAATTTCAAAATAAAAATAGAGATGGCTCCGTCCGAGTAGGCATTCCCCCTTCGGGCCTGCCTGCCGGACAGGCAGGGGCTAGGGGGCTCTTAACTGTAGTTGGGGCGGGGCCCGGCGATGTGGAACTCATCACGTTAAAAGCCATAAAGGCTTTACAAAGTGCCAATGTGGTTTTGTACGATTCTTTGGTCGACACGGAATTATTGGAGTATGCACCTCAGGCAGAATTTATTTTTGTGGGGAAACGCAGGGGGTGCTACTCCTACCAACAGGAACAAATCAATGAATTGATTGTTAGTCGTGCGAAAAGCCATGGGCATGTAGTGCGATTAAAAGGTGGAGATCCCTTTGTTTTTGGACGGGGTTCCGAAGAAATGGAATATGCATCCGCCAATGGTTTGCAAGTCGCCATGGTTCCGGGAATTTCATCTTGTCTTTCTGTGCCAGCGGCTCAGAATATTCCCGTGACGAAAAGAGGTTCGGCAGAAAGTTTTTGGGTCATTACAGGTACGACCAAAGAACATAAATTATCAAATGATGTTCGATTAGCGGCCAAATCGAGTGCCACCGTGGTTATTTTAATGGGAATGTCAAAGCTTCCTCAAATCGTTGAGCTTTTTAAAAAAGAAGGAAAATCGGAAACCCCGATTGCCATCATACAGAATGGTACGCGGGCAAATGAAAAAGTAGGGGTAGGCACGATTTCATCCATAGAAAAAGAAGTGGAAAAGCAAGAATTGGCAAACCCAGCAATTATCATTATCGGGGAAGTCGTTCGTCATCGGCAGGCGGTACTTGACCTGCAAGGCGTTGCCGACGCAGGAGGCCTCCTTGTAGGTCTTAGAAGGAATCTCGAACCGGAATTTAAACCTACAAGGTCAAAAAAGACCTTGCAGGTTTTACCAAAGTCATTTGTTTATGGATCGAAATAATCTATACCCCATTTTTTTGAAAACTTCGAACCTTCACATTTTGATTGTTGGGGGAGGTAATGTAGCAGAAGAAAAGCTGAACTTTTTGACGAAATCGAGTCCCGACGCAAAAGTAACTATGGTTTCGAACATGTACCGAAAAGCAACAAAGAAATTGGCTCAAAAATTTGATGTTGAGTTGATTACAGATTTATACCACGCCAAATATTTGATGGGGAAACACATGGTTATTGTAACAACCGATGTTCCTAAAGTAAATATTCAGGTTTACAATGATTGTAGGTCTTTTGACAAACTTGTGAATGTTGCCGATAATCCCCCATACTGTGATTTTTATATGGGGGGAATCGTTACCAAAGGTAATGTGAAAATCGCTATTTCAACCAATGGAAAATCCCCGACAACGGCAAAACGTTTACGCCAATTTTTCGAAGATGTCATTCCGAATGATATCAATAAAATGGTCCAAAATCTGAACGATTATAGAAAGACGATAAAGGGCAATTTTGAACAAAAAGTGGACAAAATGAACGAAATCACTCAAAAACTGGTCGAAAAAGTGTAAAAAATGACTAAAACGAGTAAAACTAACAGAAGTCAGTAGATAAGTTCATAGTGCCAATTCAACAAAAATGGTGGTTTGGTGGGTCCTCCCCTTTTTCAAGGGGAGAGCCTGTGCCGAACCTGCCGGCAGGCAGGTTTACTTCGGTATGGCGACAGCCAGAGGGGTTTCTTCGGGAATTCGATAACTCTCGGGAATTGTAGAAACTAACATAACGGGCTAAAAAAGATAATTTTAAGCTATGCAACTAACTACTGACCTCTAAAAAGTAAAGAATCCTCGGGGCAAGCCCACGAGGCATTAAAATCCCAAATCCCAAGCACCAAATTCCAATTCGTGCAAAAGAGGATTTGT
>QIJL01000272.1 GCA_003232435.1 Flavobacteriales bacterium
GCACTGTAGGTTCTTCTAGAGAGTCGTCAAAATTCAATTGATGGTCTACAGTATCCTTGTCGATATCCGCTAACATATCATCAGCGATTTTCCGCATTTTCGCCTCCGTATAACGCATCGCTGCCGGGCTATCCCCATCCACCGAACCAAAATTTCCCTGGCCATCGACGAGCATATATCTCAAACTCCATTCTTGGGCCATGCGCACCATGGAATCATAGACCGACGTATCTCCGTGCGGGTGATACTTACCTAAAACCTCACCTACGATACGTGCTGATTTTTTATGCGAACTGTTCGATCTCACACCGAGTTCGTGCATACCATAAAGCACCCTGCGATGCACAGGTTTCAAACCATCACGCACATCTGGCAGTGCACGTGACACAATGACCGACATCGAGTAATCGATGTAGGCAGATTTCATTTCATAATGTTGATAGAAATTAATTTTTCGCCTTCCGCCATACTGAAAATCTATATTTTATTAGTGTTAAAAAAGCATGCCAATTTACATAAAATAACCCCTTTAAAGGCACATAACCAATACTTTATTCAACAATTTATTAACACTCCCAACCCCTATGTTCGTTGACAAATTCAGACGGTTGAATATGTTAATTGTTGGTCTTTTTCGTGATTTCCCACAACTTTATCGAATATAGGAACACTATTTGCGTTAGATAAGCATAGTTTTATTAATTTTATCGATGAATTAAGGATAGTTTATGGATGATAATTTCTCCCCTCGGGTCAAAGACGTAATAGCATATAGTAAGGAAGAGGCTTTAAGGCTCGGTCATGA
Source organism: Flavobacteriales bacterium (assembly GCA_003232435.1). Lineage (GTDB taxonomy): Bacteria > Bacteroidota > Bacteroidia > Flavobacteriales > Flavobacteriaceae > Aurantibacter_A. The sequence continues at coordinate 806 of QIJL01000272.1, forward strand.
TTTTATCGGTACCGAGCATTTGATGTTGGGGCTTCTCCGAGATGGAAACGGCAAGGCGATCAGTATTCTCGATGCCCTTGAGGTCGACCTCGACCACCTGAGAAGAAAAGTCGAGATATTGAGTCCGTCGAATCCTAATCCGAGTAGTGTTCAAAAAGACAAGAAAAACCTGCATCTTACAAGACAGGCCGAACGTGCTTTAAAGACCACCTTTCTTGAGGCGAAATTATTTCAAAGTTCTTCTATCAATACCGCACATTTGCTATTGTGTATTCTTCGGAATGAAAATGATCCCACGACAAAATTGCTGCACAAATTGAAAGTGGATTATGACGGGGTAAAAGAGCAGTTTAAATTTATGATCACCAGCGACGATGATATTGTCGATGCGCCTACTTCGGAATCCTTTCCAAGTGATAACGATGATGCAAATGAAGGAAAGGAAGGATCTTTCAGTACGGTTTCTGGGCAAAAAGGAAATAAAAAATCAAAGACCCCTGTTCTTGATAACTTCGGAAGAGATCTTACTCGAATGGCCGAAGAAAACAAATTGGACCCCGTTGTAGGAAGGGAAAAGGAAATCGAGCGGGTTTCACAAATATTAAGTAGAAGAAAAAAGAACAACCCGTTATTGATCGGTGAGCCCGGTGTTGGTAAAAGTGCCATTGCCGAAGGTCTTGCTTTGAGGATTATAAATAAAAAGGTCTCACGTATTCTATACGGCAAACGTGTGGTTACCTTAGACCTAGCTTCACTTGTTGCGGGAACAAAATATCGAGGACAGTTCGAGGAGCGGATGAAAGCCGTCATGAACGAACTTGAAAAGAATGAGGAAGTCATACTCTTTATCGATGAGATCCATACCATCGTCGGTGCCGGTGGCGCGACAGGAAGTCTGGATGCTTCAAACATGCTCAAACCTGCCCTGGCAAGGGGAGAAATTCAATGTATCGGAGCCACTACCTTAGATGAATACAGACAATATATCGAGAAGGACGGTGCCTTGGAGCGTCGTTTTCAGAAGGTCATCGTTGAACCTACTACCGTAGAGGAAACTATTGAAATCCTTCAAAACATAAAAGGAAAATACGAAGACCACCACAATGTCTCATATACCGATGAGGCGATTATCGCTTGCGTCAAATTGACGAATCGCTACATGACCGATAGATTTCTTCCTGACAAGGCAATTGATGCTTTAGACGAGGCGGGATCAAGAGTTCACATCGTCAATATGGATGTTCCAAAACAGATTCTCGAGTTTGAAAAGCAGCTTGAAGATGTACGTGAGTTGAAGAACAGTGTGGTCAAAAAGCAGAAATACGAAGAGGCGGCAAAGCTTCGCGATGACGAAAAACGCATCGAAAAAGATCTGGCTTTGGCACAATCACAATGGGAAGAAGACAGCAAACAACATAAAGAAACGGTATCCGAAGATAATGTGGCCGATGTGGTCTCTATGATGAGCGGTATACCTGTCAATAGAATTGCGCAGACAGAAAGTAATAAACTTGCCGAACTGCCCGATTTGATCAAGGCGAACGTCATCGGTCAAGATGAAGCGGTCGCCAAAGTTGCCAAGGCTATTCAAAGAAATAGGGCGGGACTAAAAGATCCCGACAAACCAATTGGTTCCTTTATTTTCTTAGGCCAGACCGGTGTCGGTAAAACACAACTGGCCAAAGTACTTGCCAAGGAATTGTTCGATTCAGAGGATGCGCTCATCCGTATCGATATGAGCGAGTATATGGAGAAATTCGCCATATCACGTTTGGTAGGTGCGCCTCCGGGGTATGTAGGTTATGAGGAAGGTGGCCAATTGACCGAAAAAGTAAGGCGCAAGCCTTATTCCGTGATTCTGTTGGACGAAGTCGAAAAAGCCCACCCAGATGTGTTCAATATGCTCTTGCAAGTGTTGGATGATGGTTATCTGACCGATAGTCTAGGTCGTAAAATCGATTTCCGCAACTCTATTATCATAATGACTTCCAATATCGGCTCACGACAATTGAAAGATTTTGGACAGGGAGTCGGGTTTGGCACGACCGCAAGAAAATCACAGGAGGATAGCTACCAAAAAAGTGTAATCGAAAATGCACTGAAAAAGGCATTTGCTCCCGAGTTCTTGAATAGGATCGATGATGTGGTCGTTTTCAATCCGTTGGAAAGAGAAGACATTCACCAGATTATAGATATCGAGTTGGCCAAGCTAT
>QIJL01000496.1 GCA_003232435.1 Flavobacteriales bacterium
AAATCCCAAGCACCAAATTCCAATTCGTGCAAAAGAGGATTAGTGAAAATTCGTGAAACCTGTCCGTCCGCTTTACCTGCCGTAGGCATGGCAGGCGGGTTCGTGTCCGAACATCACAGAAAATGAAATGAGACAATCTTCGGGGAATTAAACCCAAAGAGAGTAAAAAGACCTGCCTGCCGGTCAGGCAGGTATGTACTTGAAGTGCATAGTGGTTTAATTCGACCACATAGTTTATTGTCTTGATTATAGGCTCTGAACTCTTGGTTCTTATTACCAGGTAACTTTTATGGAAAAAGGGGGGGAAGTACATATTTGGAAGAAGAAACTAGACCGCTTTTTCAAAAAGAACCCAGACCGCTTCGCTTCTAGAGTTAAGGGCCAAGACCAAGTCTTACTTGCGTTTAAAGCTAAATGTATGGTTTTGGTCTAGATTCTAGCGTCTTGTTTCTTGTTTCTAATTTTAAAAACTCTTTTAAAGGTAAAAGGTTACAATTTATCCTTCGATTTCATTTTAGTTGCCAATCCCTATCCATACTTTTGCCGGATGCAAAACCAAGATGCAAAACCGAATTTTGAATTTGTCGCTTTGATGGCTTCGCTAATGTCAATCGTGGCATTGGCGATTGATGCGATTTTGCCGGCCATTTCCCAGATCGGAATCTCGATAAACAGTCCGGATCCAATTGATAATCAGCTTTTGATTACCATGATTTTTCTGGGTCTCGGTGTGGGGCAATTATTTTTCGGGCCGCTGTCGGATAGTTTCGGACGAAAGCCGATCGTTTATTCCGGTTTTATCTTGTTTATCGTCGCAAGTGCGATATGTGTACTTGCCCCTTCTTTGGAAATAATGGTGGCCGGACGAATTTTACAGGGAATTGCACTGTCTGCCCCTAGAACCATGGCGATATCGATTATTCGCGATACCTATAAAGGCGATTATATGGCAAGGGTCATGTCTTTTGTAACGGCTTTTTTTATCTTGATTCCCGTTGTTGCGCCTGCTATAGGGAAATGGATTATGGATGCTTTCGGATGGGAAGCAATTTTCTATATGCAACTATTTTTTGCGCTAGTTGTGTGCATTTGGTTTTGGAAACGACAAGTGGAAACACTTAAACCAGAATATAAAATTCCGTTCTCGGGAAGTGTTTTTAAGGATGGGCTCATCGAGTTTTTAAAATATAGGGAAACGGTCGCTTTCACTTTTATTTCAGGATTTATTACCGGCGCTTTTTTGGTCTATCTGAGTGCTTCGCAACATGTCTTTGAGGATCAATATGGATTGCCGGAAGAATTCCCTTATATTTTTGCAGGATTGGCTGTTTCCATTGGTCTCTCAACTTTTCTAAATGGTACTTTAGTACTTCGGTTTGGAATGCGAAGATTGTCTTTTATGGCGCTTTTTGCCTTTTGTTTAACTGCGCTTTTATATGTTGCAGTCTTTTGGAATAAACCTAATCCTAGTGTTTCCGTCTTGATTGCATTTCTATCGGTTCAGTTCTTTTGCTTAGGGTTTCTATGGGGGAACTTTCGATCCATCGCAATGGAGCCCATTGGCCATATCGCTGGTATCGGCGCGGCTATCAATGGCTTTGTGTCTACAGTGCTCGCCGTACCGATTGCAAACTATATCGGGAGCTTTGTTGAAGATACCGTATGGCCTCTTTTTGTGGGTCTCGGAATTTGCGGATTGATTGCACTAATGCTTTTTGCCGCTTTTAGCAAGCGTCCGTTATTGACGAGAAAGGTTGTGAGGTAAGATGATAGAGCAGTGTCACATTGAGCGAAGTCGAAATGCTTATGAACATAAATGGTCTTCGACTGCGCTCAGGCTGACAACAGTTTAAAGCGCGTTATCCATAATCTCTTTGACAACTTCAGGGTTTAGTAATGTACTGGTATCCCCTAAATTCGATGTGTCTTTGGAAGCTATTTTTCTCAAGATACGCCGCATGATTTTTCCACTACGGGTTTTCGGAAGTCCCGGTACGAATTGAATTTTATCCAATTTTGCAATGGCCCCGATTTGTTCGGTAATCTGTTGGTTGATTTCCTTACGAAGGTTGTCGCGATCTCTACTTTCCCCGGTTTCCTTGAGAATTACATATCCGTAAAGTGCATTTCCTTTGACATCATGCGGGAAACCTACGATGGCACTTTCCGCTACTGCCGGATGCTCGTTGATGGAATCCTCGATCGGAGCGGTTCCTAAATTATGTCCTGAGACTATGATCACATCATCCACACGGCCCGTTATTCGGTAATAGCCAACGGCATCTCTTAAGGCACCATCCCCCGTAAAATACATATTCTTGTAAGCGGAAAAATAAGTGTCGCGATATCGGTCATGATCGCCCCAAATGGTACGTGCGATCGCCGGCCAGGGGAATTTGATACACAACCTTCCGGATACTTGATTGCCCTTTATTTCTTTTCCTTCCTCATCCATCAAAGCGGGTTGAACACCTATGAAAGGCAGTGTAGCGTAGGTAGGAGTAGTGGGAGTCACATAGGGTATGGGCGTAATCATCATACCACCGGTTTCTGTTTGCCACCAGGTATCGATAATCGGACTATTTCTTTTTCCGATGTTATTATTGTACCAATGCCAGGCTTCCTCATTGATGGGTTCCCCAACGGAGCCCAAAACTTTTAAACTTGACAGATCATACTTTACTTTTCTACAAAGTCCAGATTCTCTTTTGCCAAGGCGCGAATAGCGGTCGGGGCAGTATAAAATTGGTTGACCTTGTGCTTTTCAACGACTTCCCAAAAACGACCATAATCCGGGTAGGAGGGGACACCTTCGAACATGACCGTCGTTGCTCCGTTTGCCAATGGACCATAGACAATATACGAGTGTCCTGTAATCCACCCGATATCGGCGGTACACCAATAAACATCGTCTTCTTTGTATTGAAATGCATTTTTGAAAGTGTAGGCCGTATAGATCATATAACCCGCTGTGGTATGGACCATGCCTTTGGGTTTTCCTGTAGAA
>QIJL01000336.1 GCA_003232435.1 Flavobacteriales bacterium
TCTTGGATAGGTGCCGTACTCTTTGTGACCAATCCGGTAAAGTTCGCCCAGATCAATGATTTTCAGTTCTGACTTTCTGAGGAGACCCTAACTACTGACCTCTATTCTTTAATTTTTAACCTCGTTGATTTTAATGAGCAGTTCTTTGGCATTTTTGCCTATTGACCCATCTTCATCCATTGAAACGGTCTTTTTCAATAATTCGATGGCCTTATTTTTATCGCCTGCCTTTAAATAAGCTTCCCCCAAATTTTTCCAGGTATTCGGGGAATTTGGAAATAGTTGCGTAACAAACGAAAAGACTTGTATTCCCGCTTCAATTTGTGCTGTGCGGCCACTATTCAAAAGGAGGTATGCGGTTTTGCTCAATTCGGTTTCAAAATCAAAAAAGCTGTACCTAGGATCTTTTACCATTTTTGGCACCTCTTGTGCCAACTCTTCCATCTTTCCGGCCATATATGTTTCGGTTATGTATTTCATTGGGTCTGGTTTGAAGTCACTTCCCGAAAAATTTAATGCGGCATCGAGAACAGGATCTTGATTGGTTGAATATTCCTTAAAACTCATATCCACCCGAACGTTAGGCATGGTCCAATCCTTGTTATCCCATACTGGCTTATCCTGCCACCATGCAAATGAGAGATAAACCGGAATCTTACTATTCGGCATAGGTACCGTTCTGGTATCACCGTAGAAATTTATATTTTCCGCCGTGGGTTCGCCAACAAAGGTGACGTTCGTATAATTGTCCAATTCGTTTACAAGATTCTGACAGGCTGAAAAAGTACGTCTTCCGATAATTGCGAATAAACTGCCCGCCTTGTTTATTTTCTTTGATTCAATGATACCTGTTATCACAGTTTTGTTTTTGTAATTATTTCCGCCCCCGTTCAAACGAACATCGAGCACCAATTTTTCGACTTCGTTGTTTTCGATAAAATCGAAGACCCGCGCATAAAAAGATGGAGTATCTTCTTCCAGATCGTCCTGAATTTGACTGTGCCTTACATAAACGGTTTTTTCTTCCGGCAGGTATTCGAAAAAATAGAGCTTATCAAGATGTTTTAGATACAAGGGCGTACCTGTTTCATCTCTTGGGCTCAACCAATTTTCATCGTTAAAAACATGGCCATACTTCGTTGGCACTTTTTCTCCTTTTTCCAAAGAAGTAAAAGACTGCGTAAAAGTTTTACCATCTTTCTCTAAGGTCAATTTGACCGAATTCTTAAGTTTATCCGTAATACCCTGTGCATGGAGTACTTCCGGAATTCTCAGATAATTTATTCCATAGGCCTTAAAATATTGATCGTTTTCAGCATTCACAACAGGAAGGATTCTTTTTAATGCATCGCTTATCGGCACTTTGTTTATAGCTATAACCTTGGCCCCAAGTGCCTTTTGATAGTCTTTGTGAACACCTTGAAGAAAAACACCATCATTAAACTCATAGAGATTAAAAGGCAAATAATGGAACTCAAAAGGTTTTTGGTCAAAACTAATCCCCGTATGGCCATATTCGAATAGTGCTATTATTCTTGACATGCCCACAATAATCTCATGATCTTCTAAATTCGGAATGTTTCTATAGAGGTTTTCCACTTCCGAGTCAAAAATTTCTTTGGTTGTTTTAACAAAAAGAAATGAATAGTCTTTATGAACGGTACTTTGCAAAAACCGTAGGTCTTCTTGCCATTGGGCGGCAGTGAGTTTTGTTTGTGCCGTTGCCTGTAAAACAAAGCAACTTAGCAATAAAAAGAGTAGATTTTTCATGATGTTCGGTTTTAATGATTGAATGAATATGATCCATTAATGCTCTATGAAAGGCAAGTTTATTACCATTTTTTAGTGCGACTTGATTAATCGATGGCTCAAATATGCGACTGTTCGTTAGCATCTAAAATGATTTTTAACTCAATCGTCGTTAAAGGTCTCTGAATCGTACTATTTATACTCATGACACATGAAAACCCGAAGTTTTATAAGCGTCTTTTTGCCTCTAACGGCGTTAAAATTATTAACCGTCCGCCATAGGTGGATGCTTAATCATTTTGCCTTGTTAGAAACTAAAATACGCATCCTAAATTCTCCGATTTTTCATGTGTCATGAGTATATAATTCGACCTGGATTTCTTCTAGGAAGCAATGAAGACCGACAAATGAAACTATTGACTCAGGCACTTAACCACTCATGGTCGATTTTGGCTAAACCTGCCTGCCGGCAGGGCCAACTGGGCATTTCTCCTGTTCCACGGCTTAAAAGCAGTGGCAACCATAAGTTGGCCACGGGATACTTTTATACCTTTATACAAAAGTTAAGGGACCATGGATATTGAAATTCTAAAACATGAAGCCATCAATGACAATGTTCAAAAACAAGTCAAAGAATTATTCAACCAGCTGAATTCCAATTTAAAACAACGTTCGTTGAAGGAAGTACTTGAAGTTTCGAATAATCTAGTATTTGCTATCTACAAAGAAGACGAGCGAATTTTGGGTATGGCCACCCTCGCTACCTACAAAGCAATTTCCGGGTATAAAGGCATGATCGAAGATGTAGTCGTTGACGGCGGGCAGCGTGGCAAGGGATTGGGTCGCAAACTGATGGAAAAACTATTGGAAGAAGGCAACAAAATGGAATTGGATGAAATTCTATTGTTTTCTGGCCATCATCGTACAGC
>QIJL01000014.1 GCA_003232435.1 Flavobacteriales bacterium
CTATTCTCATTCTGGCGGGAAAAATTGTAAGGCTTTCTGATTTATGCTAGTGTCTGCCCCGCAGAGGAAAGAAATTTAACCTAGGGTTCCTTGAAGATGCGTCCTAAATCTGAAATAGGCGATGTAAGCGTGGTACTGCTAGGAAGCTTTAATCCCGTGATCTTTAGCCCCGCCTGGTTTGAACACTACGAAATTCTTAGTAAGAAAGACACTCAAGACATAAAGGTCACAGTTATTCATCCTGAAGTAACCGAGATTCAGAATGAATGGATTCATCTACAGGTTCAGCCCAATCGCTTTTATGCTAGAATATCAGAACCCCCGTACATAAGATTGTGTGACTTTGTTGTGAAAACATTTAGAGAAAACTTAAATCACACGCCTTTAGCTATACTTGGCATCAATCGCAGGGTGCACTTTGGCACGCAGTCAGATGCAGACCGGGATAGAATCGGTCGGCTTCTTGCCCCACACGATCCTTGGGGGAAATGGGGTAAATTGATCGGGAGTGGTCGTGACGAAAAACATGGTGGAATGACCTCCTTAACGATGCAAATTAGAGATTTTAAGGATCGAAAAAAAGGATTTATCAATATTTCGATTCAGCCGTCTACCAAGGTTGATGCAGGGATATTTATGGAGGTTAATGATCACTATGAGTTGACCGATACCGAGGATGAGTTAGGTAGCGATAAAATTATTGACCTGCTCGGAGAGCAATTCGAAACATCAATTAGCCGTTCTGAAGAGATTATCGATCAAATCAAGGAGCTTACATGAAGACTAGCCTGCGTGTGAATGAAAGTGGTTCTATGAGCCCCGAATTTTCTCTATCACCCACGAAAAGCATTACGACTGAAAGAGCAGACATATTAAAACACTTGCACCCTATAGAAAAAACTACCGATCAAACGGCTAATCCAGAAAAAATTGATATGCAATGCCTGAGTAGTTCACTGAACAGTAAGCTTGTTTCCCTTCCAAAGTTTAACGATGTCTCGAATCCCTTGCCAACACCATACGAACTTCTTCAGGAATGGGAAGGCTATGTGCAAACCGTGGGGAGTAATGAATTTACAGCATCCTTAATTGATTGGACTCAACAACGGAAGACAGCAGATGAAGAAGCCGATTTTTCAATTGATGATTTAACAGAAGAAGATAAAAAACTATTGAAACCGGGAGCGGTTTTTAGATGGCTTATCGGATATAGGTCAATCGGTGGCACCAAAGAACGATTCTCAAAAATAGTTTTTAGACGCCTTCCACAATGGACTGAACGCGAGCTACGCGAATCACAAGAAAAAGCTAAAAATATCGCAAACGCAATAACATGGGAGTGACAACTCCTGATCCAAAGATTCCCCCCAAAGATGATCAAATCGAAGTTACGTTATTAGGCCCTGGCTATGGTGAATCTGTCCTTGTCCATTTGGGTCAGGGGAAATGGCTAATTGTTGATTCCTGTATCGATTCTCGAACTTCAGAACCCGCCGCACTTTCCTACCTGAAATCTATTGGTATTGATTTTGAACAATCTGTCGTCCTGATTGTCGCTACTCATTGGCACGATGATCATGTGCGTGGGATCAGTAAAGTCCTATCTTCGTGTACGAACGCAAAATTTTGTACATCATCAGCCCTTACAAAAGAAGAGTTTCTGACTTATATTTACTCTTTTGATAAAAACAACATGATTTCCAATAGTTCTGGAACAAGCGAATTCAGTCAAGTGTTAGATATCTTGAAAACAAGAACACCGATAAAAGCATTAATGAATCGGAGAATTTTTCACATACCAGCTCAAGCAAGTCCCCCTCGGACAGAATGCAGCGTGTGGACATTGTCTCCTTCAGATCAACAAGTTGACCACTTTTTATCTTCGTTGGCTGATCTTATTCCAAGCGCAAAGACAACTAAATACCGAGCCGTTGAACCTTCCGATATTAAAAATAACCTGAGTATTGTAACTTTAATCCAAATTGGAGAAGATTCTATTCTTCTTGGAGGAGACTTAAAAGAAACAAGCGATTCGAAAACCGGATGGTCTGTAATCATTGAGTCTGCCGAGAGACCTCAAGAAAAAGCTTCAGTTTATAAAGTTTCTCATCATGGTTCCCTCAATGCTCATAATGACGAAATTTGGAATAAATTACTGTCGGCACAGCCACACGCTATTATGACACCCTTTAACCGAGGGAGAAAAAAACTCCCTTCTCCTGAAGACGTCGAAAGAATTGAATCCTTCACCCCAAAAGGATATTCAACGGCAAAAATTGCTAACATAAAATCGACCATCCGCCGACCGTCTGCTGTAAAAAGAACGATCAAGGAAACCGTAGGGAAAATCCGGAGGGTTCAGCCACAGACAGGCATGGTAAGGCTGAGGAGAACTATTGGTTCGTCAACGGAATGGGCTGTTGAGTTTTTTGATCCTGCATGCAGATTAGCAGATATTCATAAGAATTCGTAAGTTCGAGTATTTTATTTTGAATGATATATGACAGGAATCGATTCAATAATTATGATTCCAGTTAAAGTAAAGACCGTCTCATTGAACCCGAAAATATTTTAGGGAGGCTGTTCTAATTTTATCGATTTTTGTAAATCATTTATTGAGACCACCCTATTTTTAAGAAATCGCATGTCGGGGGAAACGTCTTTTCTATATTTTTAAGAAATCGCATGTCGGGGGAAACGTCTTTTCTAAGAAAGATATCTTTACATGTTTGCCGTATACCCTTTCAAATTCTAGCCTGGGATGTAAAAAATCTAAGGACTCGAAATTTCTCCCTTCACTCCCCCTCCCCCCGTAATTCCCACCCCCGAAACAAAGAATAAATCGCTGGAATTAACAGCAAGGTCAACACCGTTGCCGAGATCATCCCGCCCACCATCGGAGCCGCGATACGTTTCATCACGTCTGCACCGGTGCCGGTGCTCCACAAAATCGGAATCAAACCAATAAAGGTCGTTGCGGCGGTCATAAAAACGGGGCGCACGCGTTTGGCGGCGCCATCTGCAATCGTTGTTTTCAGCGTTTCCCGTGTCAATGTCCCTTTTTTTGAGCCGACCGCTTCGTCTAAAAATGACACCATGACCACGCACATTTCGGAGGCCACACCAGCAAG
>QIJL01000137.1 GCA_003232435.1 Flavobacteriales bacterium
TTTTTATCTAATTCTGATTGTAAAACCTCCATAGCAGATTTCTTTACATCAGGATAATTATGTCGTTTATCATTTGGTTAGTATGCGATTTATTTGATTCTCAGATATACTATTTGTGTAGATCATATTTTTTGAATCAACGTTTCTTTTATCAAGTCATAAGCGGTGTCCTGGTTATATTCAACACCTGGGCGTAATAAGGCATAAATATCCCCTCCAAAATCGGAATCCTGTATTTTCTCATTCATGTTCAACAAAAACTGTTTTTGAGTTGGGGATTGTCCTTTGGAAAAATTCATGTACCCCCTATAGGTATCCACTAATTTCTGGGTATCAACATCAAGCTGGGTCATGGCGTGAAATAAGTCAAATAAATCCCGTCCCTTTCTTCGTTGATATAATGCTCTTAGCTTCGTAGCTAATAACTCCTCAATAGAAAAGGAATTCATGGTACAGCTTCCTGAGAACCATCCATTTTCCATGCTATGTTCCAACTCGGTATAGCCCATGACCGCGAAATGTTCCCGTGTATTGATTTCAATCTTCAATCGCATATTGACCACTGGGGGAATTTCAGATTCAAAACGATACGTAGCCGTATTCATATTTATATTTTGCTTGATATTTCTTTTGGTTCCCAAAAAACCCAGTTGCTTTCTAATTGCCTGTAAAATGGGTTTTATCGGGCCTTCTTTTATTTGAACCAAATCGATATCTTCGGAATAACGCGCTTGCGGTTTCAAATAAATTTTGTGCAATGCCGTTCCACCGCGAAATGCTACATGCTCCTTTAAAAAAGGGTCTGAAAACAAAGCGACCAAAGCCCGTTCTATGACCAGATCCTGCTCCACTTGGGCATCGGTAGGCCAAGGTGCATTTGCTTTCCATTCCGTAATATATCTCCTTGGTATCATGAGAACTCTAGTTCAGTATTAATAATCAGATTCCACTTATCATCTTTGAAGCCACTTTTGTTTTTATGGGATAATGATAAGGGAGCTGCATTCGTCTTGTTTACCGCTAACAAAGTCGATAAACTTTCCGCCAGTTTTGTTTCGGACAGTTGCTCTAATAAATAGCCCAATCGCTGTATGGTCGGAAAGGACGATGCTGCTGCTATAGCGATAAGCGTTGACGATTTTAAATTTTCACTTAGTTCTTCTAATACAGGAATGATTCTATTCAATCCCCCTATTTGCTTATGATAATGTACTAAATCTATAGCGGTCAATTCAGGGGATGAGACCAGCACATATCCGGCATCAGTCTTTTTTTTATCCAACCAGTCTCCATTCCATGAACTTTTAGTAAAAAAATTCAAATGCTGTTTCTTGGTTTTTATATCCCGTAAAGCGGGTTTTTGAATTATAATTTGTGATTGCATGGGCTGTTGATGTCCGGCTCCATGTAATGCTGCCGCAGAATATAACCCTAGATAATATTCCCTTTTCAGGAATGTCATCATATCATCCAAGTAATAGGTAGTTGGCAATATTCCTTGATGGGAATATTGGGGGGGAACAATTACGTAAAACTCCTTACGCACCTGAGCGAGTTTATTCTCTTTCTTTAAACGATGTAATTTTTGGGCAATCGCCTTTTCGTTTGGACCAAAGCGCTCCCTAAGTTCATGGAGGCTGATGGCATACCTCCCCTGAGCCTGGATTTCGTATAAATAATCTGAAATGGCCTGACTTATCACAAAAATACGTTTGCGTAAATTTATACAAAATGTAGTAAATTGCAAATATATATTTAATTATTTTGGATTGATGATAGATTAAGTTTTATGAAGTCCAAATTCTTACCACTTACCAAAACCGCAATTGATTAAATCGTCATATACCAATAAGGGATGGCACCACCTTATGCTCTTTAATCTGTATTCCGAAATTTGGTAGTAGAGAGCACCCACATTTTGATATACGTTCATTCTTTTGAGATGTTCATTGTCAATGAACACTCAAATACAATGAACAATACGGAAGTTGCAAAACAATTTCAGGAATATATAAACCAATGAAGTGCTGACACTATACTGGAGTGGAATTCTTATAGAGAACAGTTATTTCAAAAAATTAAAAGTTCACGACCTTTTCCAAAGCATCATCGGCGCCTCTGTGCATGAAATTCGATTGATAATCGATCGTTGTGGCAATGGAAGAATGTCGATACAATTTTTGTAGCATTTGAACAGGTATCCTATCTCCTGCGATATTTCTAAAACTGTGCCGGGCAATATGCATGGTAAGCTTTTTGTCGATGTTTGCTTTTTGTGCAATTGCGCCTAAATATTTATTGAGCTTTTGACCATGATGGAATCCGGATTGAAAATCGTAGGCGACGTACACGATATGGAGCTACTTTCAATAAATGGCGAAAAGCACATCTTGGTGGCTAAAAATGATAATCAGATGCAATTGATAAAGGTAAATGGGGGGCTACAAAACTTGAAATCACCCCTTGAACTTCAGCGGTAAATAGACCAGTTTTTTGGTCTTAAAAAAATCCTCCTCGAAATAATCGGTCAGTTCGAATATCTGGGCCGCTTTGTAGTCTTTTAGCTCTTCTGCCAAATCTCCTCCTTTCAAATAGAGAATACCATTTCTTCTTTCGTGAACGGATTCTTTTTTGATTTTTCCTTTGACCCAATGCGTGAACG
>QIJL01000427.1 GCA_003232435.1 Flavobacteriales bacterium
TCATTCTTCCGTCAGAGATACGAACCATATCGGTTACCCCTTTCGCCAATAATTTCTTCGGAAGACCCATGTTGCCGACTTCCGGCATACCCGGATATCCCTTTGGCCCGACATTTTTTAAAACCATGACGGATGTTTCGTCAATATTCAGATCAGGCTCGTCCACTCGCTCTTTATAATCCTCGATATTTTCAAAAACTACCGCTTTGCCCCTATGCTGCATTAATTCGGGTGTTGCCGCCGAAGGTTTTATTATCGCACCGTTCGGGCAAAGGTTTCCGCGAAGTACCGCGATACCCGAATCATCTTTTATCGGGTTGTCGGTAGTGCCGATTGTTTCGCGGTCATAGCATTCCACACCTTCGGTATTTTCACCAATGGTCTTACCATTCGCGGTAATGGCGGAGTTATTCAAATGTTCTCGAAGTTCTTTAATTACCACGGGCAGGCCTCCCGCATAATAAAAGTCTTCCATCATAAATTTACCAGATGGTTGCAGGTTGGCCAATAACGGAATGTCGGCAGAAAACGTATCGAAATCCTCCAAGGTCAAATCCACGCCGACTCTTCCCGCAAGGGCCAAAAGATGAACTACAAAATTTGTTGATCCCCCGACTGCCGCATTGACCATAATCGCATTTTCAAATGCCTCGCGGGTCATTATTTTTGAAAGGGCCAGGTCTTCTTTGACCATATCAACGATACGCCGACCAGATAAATGTGCCAATACTTTTCTTCTTGAATCGGATGCCGGAATCGCAGCATTATGAGGCAATGTCACCCCTAGCGATTCGACCATGCAGGCCATTGTGCTAGCAGTGCCCATAACGGCGCAATGGCCATCACTTCGGCACATCATCGCTTCATCGCTTCGATTTGCATGAATTCATCTTGGTCTAATTTTCCATTGCGACTGGCTTCGCTGAACCTCCAAATATCTGAAGTGGCGATATCTTTACCTCTGTATTTTCCGGTCAACATGGCTCCGCCAGAAACGAAGATGCTGGGTAAATCTACACTACAAGCGCCCATCAAGATCGAGGGTGTCGTCTTATCGCATCCTCCTAAGAGAACAACACCATCTATGGGGTTGGCCCTGATACTTTCCTCGGCATCCATACTCGCCAAATTTCTGAAAAGCATTGCAGTGGGTTTCATTAATGTTTCGCCCAATGACATAACAGGGAACTCCAACGGAAAACCACCGGATTCCCAAACCCCGCGTTTCACATGTTCGGCCAGCTCACGAAGGTGTCCGTTGCATGGAGTCAGTTCAGACCATGTATTGCAAATACCGATTACAGGTTTTCCGGTGAATTCATCATCTGGGTGCCCTTGGTTTTTCATCCAAGCGCGATAAATGAATCCGTCTTTTCCGGTCTTGCCGAACCAGCCTTGGCTACGAAGTTTCTTTTTGTCGCTCATATGCAAGATTTCTTATTAAAAAGTGTAAACTTTAAATATAAGAACTGGTACCGGATATTCCTTGTTGAAAAAGTTTTTAGTGGCTTTGGTTAGCAAAATTTATCTCCATGATCAAGACAAAATACCTCTTACTGATTATTATTCTAATTCAAGCGTGTGATATGGTACAGAATCCTTTGGTAATCGGGCACCGTGGAGCGATGGGCCATGAAACGGAAAATACCTTAACCTCAGTGCAAAAGGCGATTGACCTGGACGTCGATATGATGGAAATCGATGTCTTCAAAATTAAAAGCGGCGAAATCGTGGTATTCCATGATAATGAAGTAGATCGCCTTACCGACGGTATCGGAAAAATCGAGGAGTATACCTGGGAAGGGCTCCAAAAATTGAACTTGCAGGGCAGGCATAAGATTCCCCGCTTGCATGAGGTTTTAGATGTTATCGAAAGCAAGGTAGGCTTGAACATTGAATTGAAGGGCGCGAATACCGCAGCGGATACCGACCGAATCATGAAAGAATATGTCGCTGGGAAAGGATGGAAATTAAACGATTTTATCATTTCCAGTTTTGACTGGGACGAGTTGAGAGCGATGCGCGCCTTGAATTCCGATATTAGAATCGCGGTACTTACGGGAAAAGATCCCGCGGATGCTATTGCAGTTGCACAAGAATTAAAGGCCGAAGCGATAAATCCGAATTTTGAACAACTTACCCGTGAAAATGTCTTGGCAATAAAAGATGCAGGATTCAAAATCTATACATGGACGGTCAATGACCCTCAAGATATTATTGCCGTAAAGCGCCATGGGGTAGACGGTATTATCACGGACTTTCCTGAAAGAGCACATTGATGTTCGATCTTATCGTAATCGGCGGCGGTGCAGCCGGATTTTACGCGGCTATTCATGCTGCCGAAATTGATCCGAGGTTAAAAATCGCGATTTTAGAACGCGGCAAAGAAGTGCTTGGCAAAGTCAAGGTTTCCGGGGGAGGAAGATGCAACGTCACACATGCACAATTCGATCCTGGAGAATTGGTCAAAAACTATCCCCGAGGGGAAAAAGAACTGCTGGGTCCTTTTTATAAATATTGTAGCGGCGACACTGTATCTTTTTTTGAGGAGAGAGGTATATCACTTAAGATAGAAGATGATGGAAGAATGTTTCCGACCACGGATTCTTCCCAGACCATAATCGATTGTTTTTTAAATGAGGCTTCCCGATTGGGCATTCAGGTTTTGCGACACAGTACGGTAACCAAGTTCGGCAAAGTAAATTTCGAGGATGAAAAAATTTGGGAGGTAGTTTCCATCAAAAAGACATATCGAGGCAAAAAAATACTTGTGGCAGCTGGAAGTAGTACGAAAATCTGGAAAATGCTGGAAGATCTGGGCCACGCTATTGTACCACCCGTACCATCTCTTTTTACCTTTAATATAACGGATGAACGTATTCGAGGTATTCCAGGGTTGAGCACAAAAGCCCGTGTTGGGGTTTACCCCAAGCGGGTGCTAAGCCCAAAAATCACTATACAGTTGAAGAGCCAAGTCGCCAAACCCGCGCTTTTAACTTCAGAAGGTCCATTGCTGATCACGCATTGGGGCATGAGCGGCCCTGCAATTTTAAAACTCTCGGCCTGGGGCGCCAAACTCTTGAACGAGTATAAATATAATTTTACGATTCGGGTAAATTGGCTACCTGATTACTATGATAAATCGTTACTTCCGCTACTGATGGAAATCAAGGAAGTCGAAGCGAAAAAGACAATACTTCGAACCAAGGCATTCGAAATTCCGCGACGGTTATGGACAAATTTGGTGCGAGCTTCCGATATTTTCGAGGATGAAAAATGGGCCGATGTTGCCAAGGAAAAACTTCAGAAATTAAGCGACCAGTTGACCAATTGCCGATTTGACGTAACAGGAAAAAGCACCTTTAAGGAAGAATTTGTAACCGCAGGCGGGGTTGAACTTAGCGAGATCAATTTTAAAACGATGGAAAGTAAATTAATTCCCGATTTGTACTTTGCAGGAGAAATTATCGATGTGGATGCCATTACGGGAGGATTCAATTTTCAAAATGCCTGGACAACTGGCTACATTGCGGCTCAGGGCATCACAAAAAAATAATAACAATGAATACTTTCATCGCTTTGCTACGAGGTATCAACGTCAGTGGTCATAAGAAGATTATTATGGCTGATTTACGAAAAATATTGGAAAAGTTGAAATTCCAAGATGTAGAAACCTATATTCAAAGTGGTAATATCGTACTGAAAAGCGCGGAAGGCGATAACGATAAAATAGCTGAAAAAATTAAAAAAGAAATTGCCGACGCCTTTGGTTTTGATGTTCCGGTCTTGGTCAAGACATATAAAGAACTGAAATCGATTTTTGACAAAAGCCCTTTTACCGAACCTTCCGATATCGAAAATAAAAGAATCTATTTCGCACTTCTAAAAAAACCACCACAACCTGAATCGATAAAAGAATTTCGAAAAGAAAAATTTCAAGGCGAACAATTTGTAATTGCAGATGACTGCGTTTATTTGAACTATCAAGTCGGTGCGGGCAAGGCAAAGCTCAGCAACAATCTTATCGAGCGAAAATTAAAGGTTTCGGC
>QIJL01000493.1 GCA_003232435.1 Flavobacteriales bacterium
CCCCATCATCGGGTTATCGTTCATAAATGTCGTCTGGGCATATTTATCGGCCGTTCTTCTTTCTTCGGTCTTGATCTTACTACCCATGGCTTCGCCTTCATAGACCAATAATAATGATTCGACCTGATCGATTTTTTCCTTGCCACCTATGGCTTTGAAATAATTATCGATGACCGAATGAACGGTAATTCCTTCAGGCGTTGACACCTCATAATTCGGTTTTTCGGTAGCCGAAGCGAATTTGTCAAAATACTTTACCGGGATGGTCTTGCCTCCAAAACTGACTTTTTCAAGATTTTCTAGAACCTCGCTGCCCTTACCGGTCACTACCACGCGAACCTTATCGGAAGTAAAATACTTCTGAGCGGCCTTTTGTACATCTTGAACGGTTACCGCATTGATATTTTCCAAATAGTTTTGGTAAAAGTCTTTTGGCAAGCCTTCCGCGGCAAGATTAATGGCATAACGGGCCATGGTCTCAGGTCGTTCGAGGGCCATTACGAAGCCACCGATATAGATCGCCTTGGCATCTGCCAGTTCCTTTTCCGAAACGGGTTCTTTGATTATTTTATCGACCTCGCCTAAGATCTGCACCACCGCACTGTCGGTCACGGCATTTCGAACACTGGCGGAGGCACTAAATGTACTCGGCACAAATCTGTCATTACCGATACCGGAATAAGATCCATAGGTATAGGCCTTGTCTTCCCTTAAGTTTTGAAAGAGTCGCCCCTGGGCACCACCTCCTAAAATCTGATTGGCCAACAGAGCGGGCAGATAATCTTCATCCGCCATTTTGAGATCGACCAGATTCTGTACCGATACTTCCGATTGAACGGCATGGGGCACATCGATAAAATTAATCTGGGTGTACAATGGTTCCGTAGGATTTGAAAAGGAAAAGGAAGGCGGTACGGCCTTTGTCCATGGCGTGAAATGCGTTTCCACCAATTCTTTGGTTTCCTCGAAATCCACATCCCCTATTATGACCAGATAAGCATTGGCGGGCACAAAATAATTCCTGTAGAACCGAGCCACATCCTTCAATTCGATATTGTTGACCGATTCTTCGGTTGTAAATTCGCCATAAGGGTGATCGGTGCCATAGGCAAGAGCACTTTGCACCCTTCCGGCAATGGCCGATGCATCTTTTTCCTGGGCTTTTAGACCGGCAATCAACTTGGCTTTTTCCTTGTCGAATTCCTCTTGGGTAAAATTCGGATTTATTCCGGCATCCGCCATCAATTCCAAAATCCTAGGAAAATATTTACTCAATGAGCTTGCAAAGGCGCTCTCGGATCCAAAATTTATTCGGGCCCCGAGGTAATCGACCTCTTCGTCAAAATCATCCTTGGGAATCGATTTCGAACCTTTGCCCAAAAGACTTGCGGTCATACTCGAAACACCGGCCTTATCTCCTTCTAGAATAGGTGGATTATCAATCATCAATTGAATCGAGACCCTGGGTAATTTATGGTTTTCGACGACCATTACTTTCAAGCCGTTCTTCAATTCAAAGCTATGGGGATCTTTCAAATTGATTTCCGGTGCCGGCCCGGGTTTTGGTCGTTTACTGCGGTCTATTTGCGCATACGTAGCCGTGGTGAACAATGCTACTATAAGAAGTATGATTTTTTTCATTGGTTTCATTTAAAATGTGTTTTCGAAAGTTTTTTAAAGGGGATTACTTGCCGGTTTGTTCCCCGGGTAGATATTCGAGCTCTACACGCTGATTGGGGTTCAGATACTTTTTTGCCACAGTTCGAAGCTCTTCGCGGGTAATCGATCGATAAATATCGATTTCGTTGTTGATCAATGAAGTGTCGCCGTACAACATGTGGTAACGAGCGAGCGAATTCGCGATTCCGGTAATGCTACTGTTAGAATTGACGAACCGATTTTCGAACTTGTTCTGAATTTTTGAATAATCTTTTTCCGAAATCAGTTCGGTCTGAAGTTTTACTATTTCCTCATCGATTTCAACAATTAAATCTTGAAGCGAAGTTTCTCCAAGTGGAAGGGCTCCGATGATGTAGGTGCCATAGTCTTCTTGTGAAATGTTAAAGGCAAAGACCTGAAGTGCTTTTTTCTTTTCATCGACCAGCTTTTTATAAAGTTTGGAACTATTGCCATCGCTCAAATAGGTCGAGATCATATCCAGGATATAAGCATCCCTATCCGTGCTTTTTGGAGTTCTGTATCCCGCAAAAATTGCTGGAATCTGAATGTTCGGATCATTATAGCTCGCTTTAATGGTCCGGGTAATGGGATCTTCTTGAATGTTCGTCCTTTTTATTTCAGCTCCCTTCGGAATTGGCCCGAAATAAGCTGCAACCATTTTTTTTGTAGTGGGAATGTCGATATCGCCGGCAACGACCAACACGGCATTGTTCGGCACATAATAGGTCTTGTTGAAATTCTGGAAATCTTCCAGACTCGCACTGGCCAAATGTTCTAGCGATCCAATAGTCTGCCATTTATAAGGATGTTTCTTGAAAAGGTTGATGCCCATTTGTTCTTGCCACCTTCTATAAGGTGCGTTGTCATATCGCATGCGGCGCTCTTCTTGAACGACTTCTTTTTGGGTATCGATGCCGATCTGGTTGATAATGGGGTGCATCAGACGCTCAGATTCTAGCCAAAG
>QIJL01000211.1 GCA_003232435.1 Flavobacteriales bacterium
ATTACAACATGGTAAACTTTAATTCTACAGAAAAATTCAGGGTCTATATTCCTACCTTTAAATTTCATGCGCCTTTTGCGCTGAACTAGGAGCTCCCTAGCCCCCAAAGGGGGAATTTTCGCATTTCCAAATGCGTACTTCTAACTTCATTTCGTTACCTTTGTAATCCATTTTTCAATCTTAAAACTACTCCAATGGGCAAAGGTTTTTTTCAAGTTCCCACAGCAATCAACGAACCTATAAAAGGCTACACACCTGGCTCATCTGAGCGAGAAGAAGTACTTAAACAATATAAGACTTACTATAACGGAACGGTCGACGTACCGATGTACATCGGCAAGAAAAAAGTAAAATCGGGAAAGACCAAACCGATGTCTCCGCCGCATGACCATAAACATAAAGTGGGTAAATATCATATTGCGAATAAGTCTCATGTGACCGATGCAATAACTACAGCATTGAAAGCACGCGATGCTTGGGCAAATCTTACTTGGGAGCAACGTGCCGCAATTTTCTTGAAGGCCGCTGAGCTTATTGCAGGGCCGTATCGCGCCAAGATAAATGCGGCCACCATGATCGCCCAATCAAAGACCATACACCAGGCCGAAATCGATGCTGCCTGCGAGTTCATTGACTTCCTTCGTTTCAACGTGGAGTACATGTCGCAGATTTATGAAGAACAACCTGATTCTGCCGAAGGTATCTGGAACCGGGTCGAATACCGCCCCTTAGAAGGATTTGTTTACGCCATCACGCCCTTCAACTTTACGGCAATAGCAGGAAACCTTCCTGCCAGTGCAGCAATGATGGGCAACGTAGTCGTTTGGAAACCGAGTGACAGCCAAATATTTTCCGCTAAAGTAATCGTCGATGTGTTCAAAGAAGCCGGACTTCCTGACGGAGTGATCAACGTGATTTACGGAGATCCTGTTATGATTACGAAAACGGTATTGGCGAGTCCTGATTTTGCAGGTATTCACTTTACTGGTTCGACTTATGTATTCAAAGAACTATGGAAACAAATCGGAAACAACATTCATACCTACAAAACCTATCCGAGAATTGTTGGTGAAACCGGTGGTAAAGATTTTATTTTAGCACATTCATCGGCGAAACCTGTACAAGTGGCTACCGCAATTGTGCGTGGTGCATTCGAATTTCAAGGACAAAAATGTAGCGCGGCATCACGTGTGTATCTTCCGAAGTCAAAAGCAACTCGGATTTTAGAGTTGGTCAAAAAGGATGTTGAATCATTCAATGCGCCCGGTTCACCCGAAGATATGTCGAATTTCGTTACAGCAGTAATCCATGAGGGTTCTTTTGACAAATTGGCGAAGTATATCGACCAAGCCAAAAAAGATAAAAAAGCCAAGATTCTTGTTGGAGGTAATTATGATAAATCAAAAGGCTATTTTATTGACCCTACGGTTATCGTTACCACAGATCCTAAATATACAACCATGGAAACCGAACTTTTCGGTCCGGTGGTCACGATTTATGTCTATGACGATAAAGACTGGTCGAAAACCTTGAAGCTCGTCGATTCTACTTCAGAATATGCTTTGACGGGAGCTGTTTTGTCAACAGATCGTTACGCCATCGACGAAGCGACAAAAGCTTTACAAAACTCGGCCGGAAATTTTTATATCAACGACAAACCCACTGGTGCTGTAGTTGGCCAACAACCTTTTGGCGGAGCCAGGGCTTCGGGCACAAATGACAAAGCGGGATCCGCCCAGAACTTGTTGCGCTGGGTTTCCCCGAGATTGATCAAAGAGACTTTTGTTACCCCGGAAAATTATAGATACCCCTTCTTAGGATAGGGAGGGATTTGTTAAAAACATTTTGATATGATATTTCGAAGGCGTTTTTTGCTACATTTCGGAATTCTTACGGCAATCAAGGAAGTCAAATTAGAAACTTAAACATTATAAAATGAAAAAATTAGCAGTAGCCGCATTGATAATGATGACCACCGCCATTACCTATGCACAAGACAATCTCGCACAAAGAACTATTCAAGAAGTTTTGGCAAGCAATCAAAAACAGGTAATACAACTCGCGGAAGCCTTTTCTGAAGAACAATACGATTGGCGACCGACCGAAGGCGTGAATTCGGTTCGAGAAGCACTTTTGCATGTTGCCGGGGGAAATTACTATCTGGCCTCAAAGATGGGATTTGCACCACCAGAAGATGTTGATATGATGAAGTTGGGCGAAATAACCGGAAAAGAGAACGTAATTGCAACTTTGAAAAAATCAAACGCATTCGTTCTTGAAAAAATAATGGAAGTAAAAAGTGGCTCATTAACCGAGGAAGTCGATTTTGGTTTCGCCAAGATGAACAAACTTGGCGGCTTGTTGGCCATGATGGAGCATAATGGGGAGCATAAGGGTCAGTTAATTGCTTATGCAAGATCCAACGGTGTCGTACCACCATGGAGTAAATAAAATTATTGTTTGTCCGATTAAAATTATCGTAACTAATCAGCATCAAGTTTTAGAGTCGACCTCTGGGGGTATCAGAACGAAAATTTAAACGCTAGGAGTGCAAGGAAAAATCGCAAAGTTCGCAAAGTATTTAAAACCAATATAATATGACTTTGCGAACCTTGCGTAAATCTTGGCGAACTTTGCGTTTATCCAACACTGATTACAAATTATCCAAATCTATTTAAAGCCTTGCTATTGTTAAGTTTAAAAGGTTTTTAAATAAGACACCGCTGCGCAAAGTCCCGACTTTGAGTAAATTATAGCTCGTATGCTTCTTCTGTCCTTTTCACTTTTTATTCATGTTCTTTACTTGTGCCAGTTCTTTTGTTTAGCTTTCGTTATTGCCCTTTGGCTTGCGTTGCTCAAAGTCGGGGACTTTGCACAGCGGCCCCCGTCTTGAGCTATTACCGTGCCAGAAGCTGTTTATCGGTTGATTAGTAAGGCCGTGACTTTGAGTCACGGCCTTACTAGGTTACGAATGGTTTTGTGAAAAAAGTCGAAACCCGCCCGCCACAGGCGGGTATGAACTTGAGATTCAAATTCATGACCATATTTTTTAAAAGAAAATCAGTAAGGAAGCGGCTGAATAGTTACGTTTTTTGAAGCAATCAGGTCTTTATCCATAATTATTTTGTCATTTACTTAGAGACTGATTGAATTTTCTTGGGCAGAGTTTTTTACAGTAAAAATCGGTGCCAAATGAATTTACATTCCATTTTTCACTACTTTTATTTACGTTCGAAGAATGAACTGGTTCAATTTTTTTTTTGGAATGTAGTGAAAATTAACGATATTTAAACCAGTTCTATAACATGATAGTTTGACCCTAACATCTTGAACAAAAAAGCAATTCATATTGACCAGTATCTTGTTACAAAGCTGAAAGCAGGCGATGACCGCGCTTTCAAGAAGCTTTTTGACA
>QIJL01000031.1 GCA_003232435.1 Flavobacteriales bacterium
CCTAACGAGAGGGGAAATACAAAGAATCAATTGCACAAAATAGCCTGACCATCTAGGGTACAGTGTCAAATTTGAGCTTGACAATTATTCCAAATCTAGGATACTTATAGATGAGACCATTAAAACCATTACTCTGGGTAGGTAAATCCCTAGCTGACTTAAAGTCTATGCCAGTGAAGGTAAAAGACGAGGTTGGTTATGCCTTGTATGAGGCTCAAGAGGGTAAAAAAAGCCAAGATGCAAAACCACTCAAAGGATTTACTGGAGCGGGAGTCCTTGAAGTCGTAAGCAATCATGACGGAGATACATATAGGGCAGTTTATACCGTAAGATTTAAGAATGCCGTCTATGCGCTTCATGTATTCCAAAAAAAATCAAAGCGGGGGATTACCACACCAAAGCAGGAAATTGCTACAATCAAACAGAGATTGACAGAAGCACAAAAACACTATGAAGGTTTAAAATGAGTAAAGAAATTGAAATAGTAAAAAGCTCAGGTAATGTCTTTGAAGATTTGGGGTTGCCTAATGCAGATGAACGCCTAGCAAAAGCGCAGATTGTGAGCCAGATAGGCGATATTATAAAAAAGAGTAAGTTGACGCAGACCCAAGCAGCCAAACAGCTTGGCATCAATCAACCTAAAATATCAGCTTTGCTCAGAGGTAATCTTGCTGGGTTCTCTACAGACCGCCTAATTAAATTCCTCAATTTATTAGGACAGGACGTTAATATCGTTATAAAACCGAAACCCCGTTCACAAAAATTCGGTCATGTGAGCGTATCCGCAATTTAAGGCTTACCAAAATGATCGACCACATAGATATGATAGATTCCATCAACAACATCAAAGAAGCGTTAACCCAAAGAGGTCGTCCTATTAGTGAATTTTTCAAAGGATTTGAAAAAAAACACGGCATTGTAAGAGCGCAAACTATAAAATAGCTGACCACATGACAATAGTAGACATAAGAGCTACTTTCCTGTATAGTTATTCTTTCGGAGAATTATTTATGAAAGCAATTGCAGCTAAAGAGGCTAAAAATAATTTTGGTGAAATGATGGACACGGTACAGCGTGAACCTATCACCATTGAGAAACACGGAAGACCTGTCGCAGTCATTATGTCCGCCACAGAATATAAGGAATTAAAGCTTGAACGCTTGAGGACAGAAATTAAAAAAGGCACTAATCAGATACGTGAGGGAAAGATTTACAAACAATCCCTTAGCACCACCCTAGAAAAATTTAAAACTGAACTCAATGACAGATAAGTATTTTCTTACCCCTGAATCTGAAGAGGATTTAAGAGAAATTTGGAATTACTCAATTAGAGAGTGGGGAGAAGAGCAAGCCGACAAATATATATCAGAAATCTACGAACGGTTTGAATAGTTATCCGAAAATTTATTGCTTGGTCATAAGCGTGACAGCATAGAAAAAGGTTTATATTCCTATCCACAAGGAAGCCATTTTATTGTTTATATGAAATCAGGCGATGGAATCGCAATAGCTCGTATTTTACATCAGAACATGGAAATAGAACGCCACTTCACACAAGAACAAACCCAAGAAATTATCAAGCATGATGAGCCAGAACAGACTATCGAAATTGACGATTTAGAACCATAAAAAACCCCTGTTCGGCTCCGAACAGGGGTTTTTTGCATGTATCCCCTTTTTGAATAGTAAGAAAGTATTCTATGGAAGAAGAGGAGAAGAAAAAAAAGGAAATTGCTTTTTACACTGCAACCGTTACAGCGTGGTATACGACAAAATTTGAAAAAGACAAATATCTTCTAACCTTGTCTTCAGCGGGCATAGGTTTACTGGTAACATTGGTTACAACTGTGGGACTCAAAACCCCTTATACTGCTTTGATGTATGCACTAGCTGTAGTGTCATTTCTAGTTTGCATTTTAGTTATTCTTGCTATTTTTGATCGGAATGCTAAACATCTTGAAAATATAATTCAAAAAGATGAAGAAAAAGACCCTGCTCTTAGAGCTTACGATAAAATAGCAAGTTTTTCTTTTGTCTTTGGTATTGTATTCATCTTGCTAGTGGGCGTATTCTCGGGAATTGAAAACTTTAAGCAAAAGGAACCTATGATGACTGATAAATCAAAAAAGGTGGTAGATACGAGCAAGCATATGAAAAAAAGTGTTGAGGGTGCGTCAGGACTACGCCCTCAAAAAAATGATGATAGCCAATCTAACAACTCAAAATCAAAAAAGGAATAGCCCCATATTTGGGACAGAATAAATAGAACGCCACTTCACACCAGAACAAACACAAGAAGTTCCTGAAATAGACGAACCAGAATTATAACAACTCCCTTTCAGTTCTCTTTTTTACCTACTCTGGATCCCGACAGGCTTTTTTTTTGTGAAGTCATCTTTTTGGCTGCACACAAAAGAAGCTGTGAGCATGGCTCACTTTCATTTAGCCTCAATAACCATACTGAGCAAGTATATTTCTGAAGAACCCCCAATCTGCTCTATCTTGAGACGTTCTAATACCTCTCTCTTTTAGAGACCGAATCCCTGCCTTAGCATATCCTATGATTACCAGTATTTTAAACTCTTGACCTTGCCTCTGCTCTCTTTTCATTCTCATTTAAAAACCTCCTTGTTTCTTTAGCTTAACACTTTGTCATAAAAACTACCAAACCACTATAGATTGGTTCTATTTTAGGGGAGGGTTACCCAGGTCAATAAAATGCTGGCAAAAAGCCCGAAAGGATTTGCCGAAGAATACGCCATCCATGACTTTGAGGGCTTCGGCGGCTATCGCCTGTCAGAATATGAGGGGCTTGAAGCCGCGCATCATGTGGCTTTGTTTTATTGAAGAATACCCGGAAGATCGGCGGGGAGCTTTATTCTTCTGGTATTGATGAAGCGAGAAAAGCCGCCGAGGACAATTATTGTGGTTGTTATAAATCAATGGCGGACTATGCGGAAGAACACATTTGTAAAGCCCAAACAACTCAAATTCCTGAAAGCCTGACCTACGACATTGACTCAGTAACTTCCGGCTACAGATTTACAGTAGTCCTGTCATTTCGAACAAAGAGAGAAATCTTATCATTTTCGATCAAGAAGCCAGAACACAGCATAAGATTTCTCCTCGTTCCTCG
>QIJL01000256.1 GCA_003232435.1 Flavobacteriales bacterium
GCAAGGTTCGCAAAGTCATATTATATTGGTTTTAAATACTTAGCGAACCTTGCAATTTTTCCTTGCGCTCCTTGCGTTTAAATTTTCGTTCTGATACTCAAGAGGTTGACTCTAAAACTTGATGCTGATTAGTTACTATGACTTGTTTTATGGTTAAATTGGTATTATTTTAATTTCCCCATCGACTTTAGTATGATCAACCGTATCAAAAGCAAAAACGGAAACCCATGAAAAACGACATCGAACCAATCTTGAAATTGCATTCCAACTGCACCACCAGCAAGCCATTTCAACTTTCCCCAGATGTGGGGTTCAGGAAAAAACGGGGCAAGTCCCAAAGTAAGGCATAACAGTAGTATGATTTTCCAATTGTTCGATAAGTCATTCATGGTCAGCGAATTTTACTGGCAAAATCTGCAACGGAACCTGCTCCGTTTTTGGTCAAATGTTTTATAAAAGCAGAACCGATAATAGCACCCTTGGCGGTTTTCGTGGCTTGTTGAAACGTCTCGGAATTACTGATGCCAAAACCAACGATCTGTGGGTTCGATAATTTCATATTTTCAATCCGTTCGAAGTAATCTTGTTGCTCTTGGCCGAACCCTGATTTGGCCCCGGTCACACTTGCCGAACTGACCATATAAATGAATCCGTTTGAAACGGAATCGATAAAACGAATACGTTCTTCGGATGTTTGTGGCGTAATCAAGAAAACATTGATCAAGCCGTATTTTTCAAAAATAGCTTGATACTCCTCATGATAGACGTCAACCGGAAGATCAGGAATAATGAGTCCGTCAATACCGATTTCTAGACATTTTTTACAAAAAGCCTCGATACCATATTGCAAGATGGGATTAAAATAACCCATGATAATCAATGGTATGGAAACTGTTTCTCGAATGGCCTTCAATTGCTCAAACAGAATTTCGGTGGTCATTCCATTTCTGAGTGCTGCCGTAGAACTTTCTTGAATAGTAGGCCCGTCCGCCAAAGGATCACTGAAAGGAAGACCGATTTCGATCATGTCGACTCCGCTTTTTTCCAAGCCTTGAATGATTTTTGTGGTATCGCTCAAGCTAGGGTAGCCGGCCGTAAAATATATGGAGAGGAGTTTGCCTTTAGTGGCCAGTTTTTTAACAATACGATTCATGTCAACTTTTTATTTTGTTGAAAGACCTGCAAGGTATTGCCGACGTAGGAGGCTTCCTTGTAGGTCTAAGCTTGTTGTGTATTCCTAGGTGTTTAAACCTACAAGGTC
This sequence comes from Flavobacteriales bacterium, assembly GCA_003232435.1. GTDB lineage: Bacteria > Bacteroidota > Bacteroidia > Flavobacteriales > Flavobacteriaceae > Aurantibacter_A. The sequence continues at coordinate 1,262 of QIJL01000256.1, forward strand.
AAAAAAGACCTTGCAGGTTGGCCGAATTCGACCTGATACGTTTCCTTGTAGGTCTAAGCTTGTTGTGTTAAAACCTACAAGGTCAAAAAAGACCTTGCAGGTTGGCCGAATTCGACCTGACACGTTTCCTTCATAATTTAAAATAGTCAATATATGTGCTGAGGTCTTTATCTCCACGCCCCGATAAGTTGACGACCACAACGTCATCTTCGTTAAATTTTCTGGTTTCAAAAATCGCAAAGGCATGTGATGATTCGATAGCGGGAATAATGCCCTCTAACTGCGAAACCATCAAGCCCGCGGTCATGGCTTCATCATCGGTAATGGAAATAAATTCCCCACGACCCGATTTGAACAAATGTGCATGCATTGGGCCAACACCGGGGTAGTCCAGTCCGGCCGAAATGGAATACGGTTCGGTAATTTGTCCATCAGGCGTTTGCATCAACAAGGTCTTGCTTCCATGTATGATTCCCACTTTACCCAAGGCGGAAGTGGCAGCACTTTCCCCCGAATCGATACCTCTTCCAGCAGCTTCCACAGCGATGACACCAACACCCTCGTCATCCAAATAATGATAATAAGCACCTGCGGCGTTGCTGCCTCCACCGACACAGGCGACTACATAATCAGGATTCTCTCGACCTTCTTTCTCCTTTAATTGCCATTTGATTTCCTCGGAAATAACGGACTGAAAACGAGCCACCATATCGGGGTAGGGGTGCGGCCCGACAACAGAACCGATGATGTAATGTGTATCGACGGGGTTATTGATCCAGTCACGGATCGCCTCATTGGTGGCGTCTTTTAGAGTACGACTTCCTGAAAGTGCCGGCCGCACTTCGGCTCCGAGCATTTTCATTCGGGCCACATTCGGTGCTTGACGTGCAATATCGATTTCGCCCATATACACCACACATTCGATTCCCATCAATGCGCATACCGTAGCCGTGGCAACGCCATGTTGGCCCGCTCCGGTCTCGGCGATGATTCTGCTTTTGCCCAGTTTTTTGGCCATCAAAATCTGCCCAATGGTATTGTTTACTTTGTGAGCTCCCGTATGACAGAGATCCTCTCTTTTGAGATAAATTTTGGCATTGTATTTTTCGGAAAGACGTTCGGCAAAATAGAGCGGAGTTGGGCGCCCCACATAATCTTTCAACAATTGGTCGAACTCTTTTTTAAAAGAAGGCTCTTCCATGATGCGAATGTAGTTCTGTCGTAATTCTTCGCAGTTTGGATACAGCATTTCGGGGATAAAAGCCCCGCCGAATTCTCCGTAATATCCTTTTTCGTTTGCTTGGTAACTCATATTTTTCAGTAATCAGTAATCAGTAATCAGTAATCAGTAATCAGTAATAGTAATTCTTTGAACTCCTTCAGTTTCTCAATATTTTTTAATCCTGGTTTGATTTCGAAGCGACTGTTCACATCAACGGCATGACAGTATTTCGATGCCGGTCGTCGCAAAAGTTCTTTGATGGAATCGATTTCTTCCAATCCGACGCCACCGCTTAAAAAATAAGGTTTGGTAGATGGATAGTCCTTTAGTAATTTCCAATTAAATGCATAGCCATTACCGCCGGGAAGCTTGCCTTTGGCGTCGAACAAATAATAATCGCATACTTCTTCATAAGGTTCTAAAATCGAAAAATCAAAATCGTTCTTGATGGAAAATACCTTTATGATTTCGACCGTTTTTTTAGACCTAACAGGTTTTAAAAACCTGTTAGGTCTTAGCTGTTCGCAATATTCGGGACTTTCTTTTCCATGCAATTGCACCGCATTCAAATCGTACTTTTCGATTTTTTTTAATACTTCGTCGACAGAGGCATCCACAAAAACGCCGACTTTTTTGATGTTGCCCGATAACTTCGGAATCTCTCCTTCGAAAAAACGCTTTGAAGGCTCCCAGAAGATAAAGCCCAGATAGTCGGGCCGCAATGCAGCGACTTCTTGGGTGTTATATTTCATTCCGCAGATTTTCAGTTTCATGATTTATTACTAGTTCTCTTCTGTCATTCCGACGAAGGAGGAATCTATTCATGGGATTCCTCCTTCGTCGGAATGACATTATTGATTTAATAGCTCGATAAATTCCTTTGCACTCTTACCAGGACTATTCGTGGCCATAAAATTTTCACCAATCAAAAACCCCTGATAACCATAGGTTTTCAAATCTTTTATGGCCACCGGACTGCTAATGCCACTTTCTGAAACTTTTACAAACTCATCGGGAATCATTTTCGATATGTTCCGACTTGTATTCAAGTCAACTTCAAATGTTTTTAGATTTCTATTGTTCACACCTAACATATCTAAACTCGGCATGACCGATTTATGAAGTTCTTCTTCATTGTGAACTTCCAATAGTACATCTAAATCCAGGCTTTTTGCAAATTCTGAAAGGGTCTTTATTTTTTCTTTGGATAAAATTGCCGCTATCAATAAAACTGCATCGGCACCATGTGCTCTGGCTTCAATGATTTGATATTCATCGATGATAAATTCTTTCCTTAATAGAGGAATCTGAACAGCCGCCCTTGCCAACAATAAATCATCTAAAGATCCGCCAAAATATTTTCCATCGGTCAAAACTGACATTCCGCAAACGCCTGCATCTTCATAACCGGTGGCAACGTCCTGAACGTTCATATTTTGGTTAATTTCAGACTTTGATGGGGATCGTCGCTTGTGTTCGGCGATAATTCCGGTCGAGCTATTTCTCAAAG
>QIJL01000076.1 GCA_003232435.1 Flavobacteriales bacterium
ACTGTCCGGTTAAAGACGTAAGACCGCTTACTTCGACAAGCTCAGCACAGGTCGCTACTAGATATAAGACGTAAGACTAAATTGCAGCTATTTGAAAATCGATAGCTCTACCAGGTGATTTCTTAGCTATCCCTGAAGGTTGTATAAAGTCTCAAAAGCAAGGTGTCGAGTTTCGATTCAGCGTTGATGATTAATGATTACAAGCATTGTCTAAACTTTTAATAAAGTTTACCAGACAACAATGTTTTTTTAAAACTAATAATCCAAGTGAGTTTTTCATTTGATTATTTATCGAATAATTCGTATTGCCCTTTTAGACGAAGGGTCACATTGACTGTGTCTTTATTTTGATTTCTAAAATACCACCCATGTTTTCCTTCAAATGGAGCCGTAAATGTGCCGGCCATATTGTTTGAGTAGGCGTGCGTATGACTTTCGTAAAATTGGGCAGGTTTTTCTTGAATGAGCTCCCCATGAAAATCGATATAGACTATTTGATTCTTGTCGGTGGCCCAGTCGTATTTGACACTGCCATACTTTAAGGCTTTGAACTTATATTCTATTCCCTTTCCCGGAAGAACGGTCACATTGATAGTATCACTCCGCTCAGAATATTGTTTTTCCGGTGGGGGATTGTCCGCTTCAACCGGCCTTGGCACACTTGGCGGGGAACCCAACTTTTCAAGCTTTAATTTCTCGAACTTCGCAAAGCCTTCTTGATCGGTGTTTACTTGAATAGTTTCGCCCCCATCATCGACATATAACTTACTGAATCCGAACAGCTTTCCAGTACCCAATGGGTCGATATTGTATTCTGCGGGAAGTACGGCCGTGACCAACACGATGGCCCCTATAATCAATGCGATCAAAACCGACCGGATCAATTGCTTTTTGTTCATTTTTGGATTCGTATCTGTCATGATGTTTTAGTTTTGTGCGATGAAATAGCCCGCCATTTGAAATCCGAATAAAAGAAAGCCGGCAGCCATCAATAAGATGTTCGTGAGATTTGAAAACTTTAAATAACTACTGTAATTTCTCCAGACGCTCAATACCAATAGCACGAGGCCCAGTGCCAAAAATTGACCGATTTCGACGCCAAGGTTGAAGCCCAATAGATTTACAAAAAGCCCTTCTTTGTCAAATTCGAATTCTTGCAGTTTTGTTGCGAGACCAAATCCGTGAAACAAACCGAATACCAGAACTGCAATTTTGGTATTGGGCTGTTTGCCGAAGAATTTTTTAAATCCTCCTAAATTATCAAACCCCTTATAAACTATCGATAATGCTATTATTGCATCTATTAAATAGGCGTTTACATTGATGTCGGCCATAACGCCCAATAACAAAGTAAGACTATGCCCGATCGTAAAAAAACTTACATAAATCAGTATTTCTTTTGGTTTATAAAGAAAGAAAATGACCCCGACCAAAAAAAGCAAATGATCGTAACCGGTAATCATATGCTTCGCACCGATATATAAAAACGGGCCGAACGCCACGCCCTTATTGCCAGATAAAAAAGACTGCGTTGCATCATCGACACCATGTGCAAAGGCGGTTGCCGAGATTAAACAGAATAGCAAAAATAGCAGGAAAGGAGTAGTTTTTTTAAACATCGTTTAAGACCTAATGAGCGTGCCCATGTTCTTTTACTTGACGTAGGCTATCTTTTGTGATGCTGTCTTTTCGAATACTATCGGCCCTTACTTGACTTAGACTATCTTTAGTTTTTGATGCGGCGGCTTCCGAATTTTCTTTTTCGATCGTTATTTCCTCCACGGCATTTTTCTCGACTTCTTCTTTCTTTTTATCACCACAGGCAGCCAAAACGAACAGTGATAGAACAGCTAGAAACATTAAATTTTTAAAACGCATAATAGTTATTTATATGGTTAGACATTAAATTGTTTTAAATGATGATCAAGATGATAAACGGTAAGGCTCGTCCATTTTTCCTTGCTCAATTGACCAAAATAAGGATGTCGCCCGTACTCAAAGTTATCATCTAAATTCGAGAATTCAGTAATATGCTGGTTTAAAATTCCGATATCATTTTCGAAAGTCGTCGGTGGGGTACCTTCGCCCTTGACCTGATCCAAACCTTTTGCGGTCGGCACTGTTTTGCCGGCATTGGCAAAGGCAAAAACTTCTTTAGGGGTCAGCGCACCATATTCATCAGCTTTGAATTTGCCGAACGCCAAGCGAATCTGATCCGTACAATGACAGACCATCTGCTGCACGTTCATCTTACCGAACAAGGGTTTTTGCTCGGAAGACAGGTTGTCGATTCTTTCGAAAAACGATATTATTTGTTCTTGGATCACGCTAATTAAGTTGAATAATGATTACCAAAATTGCTATTATCAAGAACAGGGGCGAAAATAATTTCGTGTCCCATATGCCAAAGTCGGTAGTTTTAATCTCTTTGGGTTTAATTCCCCGAGGCTTGCCTCGTTTCATTTTCTGTGATGTTTGGACACGAACCCGCCTGCCATGTCTACGGCAGGTAAACCGGACGGGCAGGTCTCACGAATTTTCACAAATCCTCTTTTGCACGAATTGGAATTTGGTGCTTGGGATTTGGGATTTTAATGCCTCGTGGGCTTGCCCCGAGGAT
>QIJL01000663.1 GCA_003232435.1 Flavobacteriales bacterium
TTCACCCACAGGCTTCACATCTCCGGGATTCCCCGCCGCAAGTCGCTCAATGCGAACCAAGATACGCGCACGTGCCTGGATGTCCTGTAGACCATCAAGCCAACGAGAGAAAATTTCCGTCTTGCGCATCTCTATCATCGTTTAAGTGTAGCCATATGGCTACATGCTGTCAATGCACATATTGGAAATTGCATCGAAGTTGGTCGTGATGATCTAAATGTGGTAGAAACTTCTCGGTGGGGGTGGTTTTGGAGATAAATAGTTAGCCCCAATTACCTAAAAATTCGCAGGCAACCTTAGTCTCACATTTTGGCTTCTTTTTGATAGAAATCAATAAATAACGAAATATGCTCAGACACTACAACGATTACATCCAAGAGATTTCCAAAGAAGATCTTTTCAAGGGCTTACTTGGTTTTGGTCTCTTTAACGAAAAAATGCCTCCCTTTTTGACATCAATGAAATTTTTAGATTTTTGTGTTGAGAATAGTGAGAACGATTATTTTAAAGAAAAAAATGGAAGAGGGAAGTCTGTCTTTCCGGCAAAGGACTTCATTCGTTATGAAAATATGAGAAACATTAACATCCCTCGCCAAATGGCAATACCACACCCCATTGTATACCGAAACTTATGCGTCAACTTATCTGATCATTGGAAATCCTTACAAGAACATTTCTCAAATAAAACGAAAGGGCAGGCACATAAAATTAGCAGAATTCATATTCGAAAGTTACGGGATAAAATGCACCTTTTTGAGATGGGTTACGAAAATTTTCAAAAAGATGAAGACCCTATACCTGACTTATCAATCGGAAAAAAGATTGTAGTCAAAGCCGATATTTCCAACTGTTTTCCCAGTATCTATACGCACGCACTTCCCTGGGCATTGGTGGGAAAAGAAAAGGCAAAAGAAGATCGGAAACCAGAAAATTGGTTTAATCAAATTGATAAATCTGTTAGAAACCTAAAATATGGTGAGACACATGGCATCTTAATAGGCCCTCATGCCTCCAGTTTAATTTCAGAAATTATTTTGGTTACCGTAGATAAAGAACTTTATGAAAAGGGTTACCGTTACATCCGAAATATTGACGACTACACCTGCTATGTGGAATCACACCAACAAGCAGATCAATTTTTGCTGGATTTGTCCTCCGAGCTTAAAAAGTATGAACTTACCTTGAACCATAGAAAAACAGAACGCCTAAAACTGCCTTTAGCTTCAACAGCACACTGGGTAAGAAAGCTAACCTCGGTTTATTTCTCTGGCGATGTGAAGAATCACATTAAATCTTTGAAACCAACCTCCCATAAAATATTACCCTCCGAACCAGAAAAAGATATTTTAACCTTTAAAGAACTCAGAAGTTATTTGGACTTAGCCATAGACTTAATGGACAAACATTTTAACAACGCAGCCATCATTAATTATGCAATAAAGGTCATTTCTAAAAAATATTTAGGTTCTATGGCTAAAGCATACTATCTGAAAAATATACACAATTTAATCTTGATTTACCCCTACTTAATTCCCCTTCTGGATGAATATATATTCAAAGCTTTTGAAATCGAAAATAGACAGATAAAAAAAATATCCCAAAATATTTTCAATTTAGGCAAGCGCGAAAGGCTTTGGGAGCCACTCGGCTATGCCTTGTTTTTTTCTCTGAAATATGGTTTTTCTCTGGAGGTTGGTGATCTATCAAAAATAGCTGAAGAGAGTGAGGATTGTGTTCTAATGTTATTGGCATTTCTATACGAAAAAAAACAAGATAATACGAAAGCGAACCAGTATGCGATGCTCTCAAAAAGACTACGAGATAGTAATTTCGATAGGTACTGGTTATTTGTGTACGAAACATCAACTGAAACAGAATTAGATGAGACATTTAGAAAACTAAAAACCAAAGGGGTTTCGTTCATAAAAGAGGAATTTCAAGTCAAATCATAAGCCAAGGTTTACATAAAAATTCTCTACTATTTTGACTGAACAGAATAAAATCATGTTGGTTCAAAAAATCAATATGCAGGATACCCCCCAATGACAAACCAAAACATCCGATGGATTCAAAGGTTCAACAACTTTTCTAAGGCCCTGGAACAACTAAAAAAATTGTAGAAAAAAGTGAGTTGAATGAAATTGAGAAACAAGGGCTCATAAAATCTTTTGAATACAATTATGAATTGGCCTGGAATACCATCAAAGATTTTTACGAACATCAAGCCGAAACCAATATTCAGGGTAGCCGGGACGCCTTTCGATTGGCATTCAAAAGAGGACTGATTGAAAACGGACAAACCTGGATGGACATGATCACAAGCCGGAACCAAACGGCACATACCTACAACGAAGAAACAGCTCAAGAAATTATCGCGGATGTGCTTAGTCGCTACTATCAAGCCTTTAGAGGCTTACAGAAAAAACTAGGCACCTTCAAAAGCAAAGAACTAAATGCATGACGAAATTTGGCCTGAGCGCGTAGAACATCGAACAATAGTGTACTGGGATACGATAAGAAGGTGACTTCATGACAAACCAAGACATCCGCTGGATTCAGCGTTTTAATAATTTCTCTAAAGCCCTCAAACAACTCACTAAATTTATCGAAAAAGAAAACC
>QIJL01000666.1 GCA_003232435.1 Flavobacteriales bacterium
TTCTGGGCGTGAAAAGTCATCACGGTCAGAAATCCGATTAATATTGTCCCAACTCTTTTGATCAAATTATTCTTCATTGTACGTGTACCAAAGCATTACTATAAAAATAGTCAGTTTTAAACGGACCTTCCCCACAAATTTTCTATATTTTTATGCGATATAACCTAGAACTCGTTTAAACTTTTTGGATTGAGGCGAAAATTAACCATTTTGGATCCGGTTGAAGGCGTTTTTGAGTCGCATAGCATCGCTACGGGACGAAAAAAGGGCAAAAAGCGGGCGCAAAAGGGCAATTTTTTAGCCAATTGAAAAAGTTTAAACGAGTTCTTAATGAAAATTGACTGATGCAAATGAATTATCCAAAAAAAATGGTTCTATCATTTTTGGTTGTAATGGTTCTGTTTTCTTGCTCAAATGACGATGGCACAGCGCCCATTGACGAAAATGCACAAGCCGTTGGTACGTACCAATTGACTGAATTGAATGTTTCTCCCCAGCAAGATGTGAACGAAGACGGCACTCCTTCTGCAAACATGTTAGACGAAATGAATTGTATGACCGGTACGCTAACCCTAAGAGCCGACACTTCTTGGAGTATCTCTTATACGAATTTAGACGTAACGGAAATTACCGGAGGATTGCTCTTTCTCGAGTGTGGCGATACAACTACGGGTATCGGAACCTGGCAACTTAGAAATGGTACGGTTACGATGGTTGGCGGAAGTGAAACCATGACTTTTACATTCAGTGATACCAAGTTGACACGAACCGTTGGCGAAAATTTACCTGACGGAGTACAAAGTTGGGTGTACGAAAGGCAATGAATCCATCTTGAGTTATGCTATTACCTGCAAAATCATCATTTTGCCTTCTAATTTTGTCTTTTTTTCGCACCGTAGCTATGCTATGCTGCTAAAAAAACACTTCATTAGAGAACAAAAGCATAATTTTTCGCTTAAATTACCATAACTCAAGATGGGTTCAATAAACCAAATTGGGCTGTTCGGAATCGGCCCCTCAATTATTTTAGTTTTATGGAAATATTGTTGAAACCCTGGCCTTGGTATGTTTCCGGGCCTTTGATTGCGCTTGTCATGTTGTTTTTGGTCTATTTCGGAAAAACCTTTGGTATGTCATCGAACCTTCGAACGTTATGTACCATTGGCGGCGCAGGAAAGTATTCGAATTTTTTTAGGTTCGATTGGAAGGCTCAAAAATGGAATTTGACAGTAGTGCTAGGAGCAATTATTGGTGGGTTTATCGCCGTAGCTTTTCTTTCGGATGGTTCTACGATCGATCTAAGTCCTGCAACATTTTCTGACCTTGAGGAATTCGGGTTTTCAAACATCGGAACAACATTGTTACCCGAAGAAATTTATAGTTGGAAAAACGTTCTTACACTAAAAGGAATGTCAATTTTAGTTATTGCAGGCTTTTTAGTCGGATTCGGAACCCGATATGCAGGAGGATGCACCTCGGGCCATGCCATTACCGGATTAAGCAATTTACAACTCCCCTCTTTGATTGCCGTAATCGGATTTTTTATCGGAGGATTGCTAATGACACATTTCTTGCTCCCCTTAATTTTTGTGCCATGAAGTTTCTAAAATTTTTATTGGTCGGATTATTTTTCGGAATCGTGCTCGTCAAATCGGAAGCCGTTTCTTGGTACAGGATTTTTGAAATGTTCAAATTCCAGTCTTTTCATATGTACGGTATTATCGGTTCCGCCATTGGACTCGGAATTTTGTTCATCTGGTTAATCAAAAAATTCAAGGTAAAAAGTATTGAAGGCAATGAAATTCATCTTCCACCAAAAAACAAAGGCTTTGCTAGATACATTTTAGGAGGCACTATTTTCGGATTCGGATGGGCCCTGGCAGGCGCATGCCCAGGGCCAATGTATATTCTCTTGGGTACCGGGGTATTCAGTATGTTGCTAGTGATTGCAGCGGCAGTTTTAGGGACTTTTGTTTATGGGCTATTAAAAAATAGACTGCCTCATTAGAACTTTTTATACCGCAAAGGGATACACTTCATCAATGAACTCGTCTTGAGTTTTTGTTTGGAACCGAGATTTTCGGCTTCCCGCCTGAACGGACGGGCAGGTTGTGCCGTAATGAAGCATTTTTTGAGTACCGTAGCCATGGCTACGGTACTCAAAAAAGACAAAATTAGGGTGCAAAATAGCCTGCCCCGTTGAAGAACGGGGTGAAAATAGCAGGTAAAAGAAAAACTCAAGACGAGTTCAATGTATCCCTTTTTTTTATTGAGATGGCAGTATCAAAATGTGCACACAATTGCGGCGAGAAGTCAAAAATCATTACTTTTGAAGACAACCTTCACTAAACACTACTGCCACACACCATTTTGTGCGGAATACTAAGTTTGTTCATTTTGACGTTCTAATCTTAGAAAAGAAGTTGGTTATGAAATTTCCAGTACGCATTTTATTGGTTTTTTTGAGTTTCACTATGGTTCTGGGGTTTTCTTGCAATTCGAAGAATGGCCCTCCTATAGATGTAATAGACCCTACCGACACCATTAAGCCCAAAGACTCCATTACAACTTCCGCTCTGTTGGATACCGTGGTCTTCAGCGTAATCGGTGATGTACCCTACAATGCCGAACAGCGTGACGGATTGATTTCCATGATTCAAACGCACAACACAAAGGCCAAATCGGAATTCGTAGTACATGTCGGAGACATCAAACTTGGTGCAGACCCCTGTGATGAGGCCGTTTTTCAGGATGTAAGCGGAATACTAAAAGAATTTTCGACACCCACTTTCATGCTCCTTGGCGATAATGAATACAATGACTGCAATGATCCAATTGCGGCCTTGCAGTTATGGAATCAATATTTTTTGAATTTTCATCAAAACTGGACGTTCGATCAAGATATTTCTTATCAGACAGATCGGGCCGAGAATTTTGCATGGGTACAAGACAAAGTCATGTTTGTTGGGCTCAATTTGGTCGGCAGTTTTGTCCACGATCAAGATGAATGGGATACCCGATTGACCGACAACGGTAATTTTCTTCGAGACTTTGTTACGGCACATAGAGACAGTTCAAATGCACTCGTGATATTCGGCCAAGCCAATATGGTCGAATTCGGGCCCGCTAAGTTCAGGACTTTTACCGATGTCATGCGATCAGTTGCAACCGGATTTGAAAAACCGGTTCTTTATATGCAGGGCGATGGCCACTTCTGGTTTTTGGACAGGCCATACACAGAACAACAGAATATTGTTCGGGTTCAAGTCGAAGGTGGTGCAACCGCCGTGCAGGTCACTATAAACCCAAATTTGGAACAGCCCTTTATATTTGACAGGAAATTCCTTGACTGATTTTTGTTAAAATATTTCGTTTTTTCATCATCCATAAGTTGCTAAATAATTCGTAACTAATCAGCATCAAGTTTTAGAGCCTGTTTTGAAATATGTCGTTAGAATTGTTATGCCCTATTTTTGATGCAGAACGAGGCATCCGCCAAAATAAGGCGGACAAGC
>QIJL01000047.1 GCA_003232435.1 Flavobacteriales bacterium
AAAGATTTGGGCGGAATAAGTGCAATGGAGGAAATCAATGACAAGAAAGCCCGATTACTTTATTCTGAGATTGATTTGAATCCGGTTTTTGATGGTTTTGCAAATAATGAAGACCGTTCGAATATGAACGCCACCTTTACTCTAACGGATGAAAAATTAAAGGATGTTTTTGATTCGATGTGGAAGGAAGCAGGCATCAATGGTCTCAACGGGCATCGTTCCGTTGGCGGATACCGGGCTTCCATGTACAACGCACTTTCTCTGGAAAGTGTCGGTGTGCTGGTAGATATTATGAGCGAAATGGAACGGAAGGGATAGTTTTCAGTTGGCAGTTTTCAGTTGGCAGTCGGCAGTCGGCAGTAGAATAGTTATGAGTAAAGAATTTGGTAACTAATCAGTGTTGGATAAAAAAGGTGAAATATTGAAAATCAACTTGCCGTTGAATTTAAACGCAAAGTTCGCCAAGATTTACGCAAGGTTCGCAAAGTCATATTATATTGGTTTTAAATACTTAGCGAACCTTGCGATTTTTCCTTGCGTTCCTTGCGTTTAAATTTTCGTTCTGATACTCAAGAGGTCGGCTTTAAAACTTGATGCTGATACAGAATTTGATTGAAGTAAATATTAACTAAAAACACCTATTAAAGTGAGGTTGTCTAAAAAGTGCATCCATTTCTGAATTGTCAGTCTGAACTTGTCGAAGACCTACCTATTATCAAGGGAATAAAAACTTCGACAAGCTCAGTTTGACAAAAAGCTTTACTTTTTAGACAGCCTCTTAGGGAGAGGATAATGAAAATACTAGCAAACGACGGAATATCCCAGACAGGCGTAACGGCCATGGAAAATGCGGGCTTCGAGGTCATAACCACCAATGTAGCACAGGAACAATTAGAAAACTACATCAACGAAAACAGTGTTGTCGGACTTTTGGTTCGCAGTGCAACGACCGTTCGTAAAGAACTGATAGACAGTTGCCCAAGTTTGAAATTGATCGGTCGCGGTGGTGTTGGCATGGACAATATCGATGTAGACTATGCCAAGGAAAAAGGATTGCATGTCATCAATACACCGGCTGCTTCTTCCGAATCAGTTGCCGAATTGGTTTTTGCCCACTTATTCGGCGGAGTGCGTTTTCTATACGATGCTAATCGCAACATGCCCCTAGATGGAGACAATAAGTTCAAGCAACTTAAAAAGAGCTACGCTAAAGGAATAGAACTGCGAGGGAAAACCCTTGGTGTAATCGGTTTTGGTCGTATCGGGCGGGCTACGGCAAAAATTGCTTTAGGTATCGGCATGAAGGTTATCTACCACGATCCTTTTATGGATGAAGCTTCTGTATCGTTGTCTTTTTACGATGGAAAGACCTTGGGTTTTAAATTTAAAAGTCTTTCAAAAGATGAAGTATTAAAGTCTTCCGATTTTGTTTCGTTGCATGTTCCTGCCCAGAAAGAATATGTAATCGGTAAAAAAGAGTTTGAATTAATGAAGTCCGGTGCGGCAATCGTAAATGCGGCCCGCGGTGGGGTAATCGATGAAGTAGCTCTTATCGATGCTCTTGAAAGCAAGAAACTGTCCTTTGCCGGCTTGGATGTCTTTGAATCAGAACCATCGCCGGAGATAAAGATTTTGATGCACCCCAACATTTCGTTGACTCCGCATATAGGTGCCGCGACCGGCGAAGCCCAAGACCGTATTGGCGAAGAGCTTGCAGCGCAAATCATTGAATTGCTGAAATGATCTTTGAATTTATTGGCATAATAGAGAGTTATCCTGTAACTGTTCAGCTGTTAGGTAGGCCTGTCGGTAGAGAACCAAGAGTCAAGAGTCAAGAGTCAAGAGCAAAGACTAAAAGAGGAGAGAGAAGTAAAAAGTGAGAAGTGAGAAGAGAAAAGGGAACAAAGACCCCCGATGCCTCGGGGCTAAAACCCTCCTACGGCGGGCAGGCAGGTAAACTGCGAGCATGGTCATAACTCATAATTCATAACTCATAACGGCTGAATAGTTACGTTATCCTTCTTTTTTGTACATTGACAACCAATTTTAAAACACTATACAAAAATGTCAGGATTACTTGATTTACTCAACAGCCCAATGGGCAAACAATTAATTAGCGGAGTTGCCGGTCAAACTGGGCAGCCTGAGAATAAAACCTCAGACGTATTGAGCATGGCGATGCCCTTGATCTTGGGTGCTATGAAAAAGAACGTTTCCTCTTCTCCTCAAGGAGCGCAAGGTCTAATGAGCGCCTTGTCAAACAAGCACGACGGTAGCATTTTAGACAACCTAGGCGGCTTTTTCGGTGGCGGTGTCGATGATAAAGCAATGAACGATGGCGCCGGAATATTGGGTCATGTATTTGGTGGAGCACAACCGCAGGTCGAAAGTGCGCTAAGTCAAAAATCAGGAATGGATATGGGCTCGATCGGTAGTATCTTGAAAATAGCCGCTCCGATCGTAATGGGCATGTTAGGGAAGCAAACAAGACAGAACAATGTTCAAGACGCTAGCGGCATGAACAGCTTGTTGGGCGGACTTTTAGGTGGTCAGCCAAAACAAAACCAGAGCCTTATAACCACTTTGTTGGATGCCGATGGAGATGGTAGCATTCTTGATGACGTAGCCGGAATGGTCATGGGTGGCGGGCAAAAGAAAAGTGGTGGTCTTTTAGGACGCCTTTTTGGAAGATAATTTATTTTGAAGTTTTTTACCAAGCCGTCCGCCAGTAAGGCAGACGGCTTTTTTCGTACTTATAAATGTCAAATTTAGCATCTTAACAATAAAAAGATATGCAAAAGAAAATTTTAAGATTAACCGCGGTAGTTTCTGTGATTGGTCTAATCGCATTAGGTTGTGGGAGCAAAAAGGCAACGGTTTCCATTCCTGACGAAGAAAAGGAAATATATAACCAAGCCGGACAAGACTCCGTAAGTATTGCTTCGGACGAGACTGAATACGAGATAATTATTATTGAGCCAGGTTTTAATATTTGGCTTCAGAATATTGCACGACCTGAAGGATATTATTCGAAATTCCTTTTAGAAAACCGCAACCAGA
>QIJL01000327.1 GCA_003232435.1 Flavobacteriales bacterium
GGGCCTAGGCAAAAAATCATTGCATAGCCGTAGCTACGCAATTATTTTTTAACGACGGTATGGCGCAAAAGATGCATTGGATCATACGTAGATTTTAGCTTGACTTAACACTAGTACCCTGGGGTCGAGGTTGTTGATTTGGATTGATTTTCACCTAAGGAAGCTTATCAAGCTTCGGTATAAAATAAAAAACCTTTGGAAACCCGTAAAAAGTGACAAATATCATGTTTGTATATGAAAATAGGGGTTAATTTTAGTGAGATGTCTTCGCTAAGTGCGCACGACAAGTAAGGTTGTATCATGAGGAATATATTTCACAAAATATCCGCGATTTTTTTGGTATTGGTCTTAGTGCTGTCCTCGACAACATTTAACGTTAACGGGCACATTTGCCGTGGCAGCGTTTATTCGTTATCGATTTTTGGTGATGCGGACGATTGTGGCATGGATACAATAGGTTGTGAAAACGAGGATAACGAAATCGATACGCTCTCCAACGAACCATGCTGCAGCGATATCAATATCTCTTTTGAAGGCAGTACTTTAGATAAGGCGCACCAAATTAATATAGAGGCCAATATGGTCTTTTTGGCTACATACCCAATTCTTTCAATAAATTCTTACCGGTTGTTTGATGTGGCCGCAATGGCATTCACCGATTATTCACCTCCTTCGATCGATCAAGACATCAATGTGTTGTACGAAGTCTTTCTAATTTGATCCTTCTCCCTTAAAACCTGTAGCTATATACTATAGGTTCTTCCCTTTGTTATTGCGCTCCTTTTAGCTTCAAGGTCTTTATTGTTTGTTACAACAAGAACTTTTGTGTGCCTAAATGGCCGTTGGAATAAAGGGTAGTTAAAAAACCGGGAATATTCTGAGAATCCCAAAAAAATAACAATACGGTATTCACTACTATAAATATCAATTATTATGAAAACAAAACAAGCTTTGTTAAGTGTGTCTATTTTAGTCGCGGTATATGTGTTAACAGTTGGTTATACCAGTTCTTACCAAGAGAAATGGGTAGCTCCGAAAAGTGCCGATGATATTGTAAACCCTTTAAAAGACGATGCCAGTGCAGCAGCCTCCGGCAAAAAATTGTATAAGGTGCTATGCGTTATCTGTCATGGGGCAAAAGGAAAAGGAGATGGAATGGGAGGGGCCGGATTAACCCCAAAACCTACCGATCTCACAACAGAAGAATTCCATTCGCAAAGTGACGGTGCCATATTTTGGAAAATAGAGGAGGGGAGGGCACCAATGGCTTCTTATAAGACATCTATACCGGAAACTAAAAGATGGCAGATTATTAACTATGTAAGAACTTTAAAGAAATGAAAAAAATACTAGTATTAATTTCAGCAATTATGTTCGGCTTTCAAATACAAGCACAAACATATAATGATTTCGAGCCAAGCAAATCGCAGTTTATGATTAGAGGTTATGGACACTTAGGATTAAATAGCCTTAATACAGAAGGCGAAAAAGAATCCTCTTATCAAGGTTCTGTATTTGCACCCATTTTTTTATTCAAACACTCTGATAGACTTATGTTCGAGGCAGAACTAGAATTTGTATTAGAAGGTAATGAATTGGAAACAGGATTAGAATATGCAAACGTAATGTATGTGCTTCATAAAAATGTAATCGTTAGAGCAGGTAAATTTCTCCTTCCTTTTGGAACATTTGGAGAAAGACTCCACCCTTCTTGGATAAATAGATTACCAACTGGGCCATTAGGTTTTGGTCATGATGGTATCGCTCCAAGTTCTGGAGTTGGAGTGGAATTAAGAGGTGCTTTTGAAATAGGTAAATCTACACTTAACTACGCTGTATATTCTACAAATGGACCACGATTAAAAGACGGAAGTGTAGAGCCTGAGGAAGCAGGAATGTTATTGTTTCGAAATTTTGAAGATAATAATTTAAGCAAAGCTTATGGAGGACGTATAGGATTTTTGCCTTTTTCAGATTCTTCTACAGAAATAGGTGTATCTACATACTCTACAAATGGTACTGGGCAGCAAGGTTCAGCGTATGAAGATGTAGGCGCGTTTCTTTATGCGTTAGATTTTTCGTATATAAAACAAATACCGGCCTTGAGTGGAATTATAGATGTTAAATCACAATATAACAATTCGAGTCTTGATAAAGCTACTTACAGTGAGCTCGATGAAAATGGTATTGAAGAGGAATATACTTTTGATAATAATAGCAATTCATTCTATGCTCAATTAAGTTATAGACCAACCATGGCAGACAGCGATTTTGTGAAAAAACTAGAAATAGTAGGTAGATATTCAAGTTTTAACACACCGGAAGATTCAGAATGGGAAGAGCAATCTACACAATATGCCTTTGGACTTAACTATTGGATAAGTTGGAGATCGCTAATTAAACTTTCGTATCAAACTACAAATAGAGTTGGTGGTCATGGAAGCACAGGAGAAACAACCACAAATGGGCTTTTTGTTCATTGGGCCATAGGGTTTTAATCAGTAAAAAAAGACGAAATGAAAACAATATATAAAATATCAATAGGCGCTGTAATTGCAATGATTTTTTCTGTTGGCACAATTGCTTGTTCGGCCAAAAAAGATG
>QIJL01000646.1 GCA_003232435.1 Flavobacteriales bacterium
CTTATGAACCACATTATTAAAGATGATAACCAACCTGAATCCCAATGTAAATGCCTTTCCTCTCGAACAAATAACTCAAGCCCGCAACTCCCAGCCGCGAAACAAAGAATAAATCACTGGAATTAACAACAAGGTCAAAACCGTCGCTGAAATCATACCGCCCACCATCGCGGTGCGGCGATGGTGGTTTTAAGCTTTTCGAAGCACAAGCAGAGCGCAGTACTTCTCAAAAACTAAAAGAAGCGGGTGAATCCTTAAAAACAAGACCTGTCCCCAAACACTAGTGTCCCGTTAAGTCGTTATACCAAAAAGAGCTTATTAGGATTGAAATTGTGTTGCTGAGTATCATTTGTAAATCTCTGAGATAGAATCCGTAGGCTTTTTTCGTTTTTGATTGTCATTACGTTTCGGGTATAGCAAGAAGGGTCAGACAACCCAGAAAATTTGAATCGACGATTATGAAACGTAAAGATGCAATTACGCAGGCCTGACACTGTCATAGACTTTAAACCTCACACATTTTTGTGCTTCGCATACACCACAAATAAGGTTCTAACCAAAGCGATGTAGATTCCCGAACGTTCTTCTTGGGATAAAATTTTGAAGCCCCCCATATTATGTGTTGAAAAATTTCTAGTCAGTAGGGTGATGAGCAGATGTTTACCACATCGCTTATTTTCCGGAATCTTTTTTGACTGCAAGAGCAATTTTAGTTTCTGAATGAATTCATCGGCGGTCTTTGCCGTAAGTCCCACAGAGGCGCTCTGTTTCAAATTAGAAAACTGACGGAGATCAAATGACCTCGAAAAGATTCCCTCCAACCTCTTATTTTCTCCGATCCAAGTCTTCCCATGATCTTCTATGGACACGGCTAAATCAGTAATGCCGCTCCAAATATCATTTTCGCACCACAACTCCTGGTCCCAATAAGCTTTGTTGATTTTCCTGATGGCTGCGAGGGCGGTGAATTGAGGTTCTTCCACCAGTTCACTAAAAAGCTGTCCAGCGAGAGATTCGGTAATCCGCTCCTCTTCTTCAAGAGATTTATTCAGCGCTTTTAAATTATCTTCAAGCATCCACGAAACATTTTTTTCAAGATCCCATTTCTCATCAGCAAAAAGTGCCTCAAGGCGACCTTGATGAATATCAACACCATCTTCTGAACCTTGACTACGGCTATTCTTTAATGTGCCAGAAACATCATCACAGATTTTTTGAAATTCGTAATCTGTCGCATAGCGTAAAAACCTGACCGTTCTGGCAATGTAGGATTTGGCCTCTAGACTTAATAAAATCTTTTCTGCTTCACGCGTATTCTCATGAATTTCAATGAGCTTGCGAAGAAAGTGGATCCATTTTTTATAAGAAAAATCCTTAAAATAGAATCTTGCGACATGCTTAAGTTTTTCGGCTGAAACAGCCCACCCTTCTTGGGTGTCGCTTCGATTCCTGTAATAGTAGTCCGAATCATAGAGACTCCATCGAAAAGAGAACAAACTTATTTTTTCAAAAAAAGGAATAAATTCATCAAGCTTCGACTCAATGATGCGGGCATTGAAAATCCCCCATCCCCTTCTCGTTTCTGTTGCACGATTATAGGTATCAGTATTCTCTCTGTTTAGTTCATGGACAAAGAAAATTTTCCATGACGAATAATAGAGCTTGGCCCTGTTATCTTTCATTTTAGTTTCCGATATTTCTCCGACGATCACCTTGTAACGTTTCCAAGCTTTAAAGGGCTGTTTGGCAGGATCAAAAACATAAATATCCTCTCTGTTGATGTGCATCTGTTCGAAAGGGTGGCCTTCTACCATTGCCTTTTTGAAGCCTTCATCCATGAAGTTGTTGCAAGTCTCGAGCAATTTTTCTAGGTCAATAAGAGGTTTCCATTCACCCCGAATTTTATAGCCCTCCCGGCGGAAAGAATGTCTTGCTCTAAAAGCTCTTTTCAGCAATTCACGCGGATATAGCAGACGCCTACAAGGATAAAGTAAACCCTTTTTTTCGTACGCTTCCAACATGTATTCATTTACGGAGACTTTATTTGCGGTGCAATATTTAATGAATTTTGTGTGCTCGACATAGGGAAAACCTTTTCGTGATTGAGCATCATTTCGGATATTTATGGAAATATTTTTATTGTAAGACATGGTAGATTGCCAAATGATTTTTTTGTTTTACAGCTTTCTAATCTGAGCTGCCCTTAGAAAAAATAATGAGTAGAAGCGCTCACTCCATTTGCTCTTATTGACTTACTGGGAACTTCAACCACTTCCCGTCATTCCTGAAATGTTTTAGCCGGAATCCAGATTCTTCAGAGAATAGATTCCCGCTAAGTTCATGCGGAAATGACGCTGAAATTTGTAATTCTGCCAACCCCGTATCCATTTCGCTTAAAAACTAGGCAGCGACTGAGCGTACTTTCAGTATTGCATCGGCTGCTTTGATTCTTGCTTCTTCCAGTGCATAGTCTGTTTGCAAGCCCATCCAGAATTGTTCTGAAGTGCCAAATGCTCGGGCCAAGCGTATGGCCGTATCCGCAGTAATCGCACGCTTTTGTAAAACGATCTCGTTAACACGGCGTGGTGGGACATTGATTG
>QIJL01000046.1 GCA_003232435.1 Flavobacteriales bacterium
GGGATCGGGGAATTGTTACAGCAATCCCCGATTCTTTTATTGTTCATATCATAGATTTAGTTTTTGGGGTTTATACTAATTTTGTCGTTGTTGTTTGAATATTGAAATTCTTTTATTCGCTGAAATGCCTGTAATACCTCGTCAATGGTCTCCGTTCGAAATCTTCCGGTGTATCTTTCTTTGCTCACTTCCACGTCTTGGATATCAATTTCTATGTTGTAGTGTCTTTCCAATTTTTTGGCAATACGATAAAAATCCTCGTTCTTAAACAATAATATTCCATCTTTCCATGCAATATAACTGCTGACATCAACATTCTGAACTGTCAGTTTTTTATCTAAAAAAGAATATGAAACCATTTGATTGGGAGTCAAAACAATAGATTCAGCATCCAAGTTTTTACTTTTATTCACCGATAGACTGCCCTCTACTAAAACAACCGTGGCATGTTCGTTATCTTCATAGTTGGAAATGTTAAACTCAGTACCCAATACCCTTGTTTCTATAGATCCGATACTTACCGAAAATGGTCTTAGGGAATCTGACTTTACGATAAAGTAAGCCTCGCCCTTTAAAACAACCTTCCTAGGTCCTTCATTATAAAAAGCAACAGGGTATGTTATAGAAGAGCCGGAGTTGAGGTGTACCTCGGTGCCATCTGATAGCACAACTTGGAATTTTCTGCCATACGGAACATTTAAAGTATTATAAACCAGTGGTTTCAGTGCAGCTTTTTTATTTACAGCTATTTTATTGTAGGTAATCTTGGTTCCCTCTTGTTTGGCGACATAGGTACTTGTACTGGAAACCAGACCCAATGTGTCCGTCTTCAGAATTTCTTTGCTTGTTCCATCGCCTAAAGTGATAGTGATTTCTTGTTGAGTCGATTCTACAATCTTATTATTTTGAAAATAATAGGAAATGCAAAGTGCCATAACTCCGATAAAAATTGCTGCGTACCCAACTATTTGCAGTCGCCGTTTGCGCGTGTTCCTTATTTTGAGCCGACCGAAGGTCTCTACGAGGTCTTTTTTCAGCTGTTCCGATTTTTCCTTTTCAACTGCTGCGGTAATCAAATATTGAAACTCTACTTGTTGACGAAAAGCAGATCTGTTATCCTTGACCCATTTACTTAGAAGCCCAATCTCCTCTTGGGTAGCTGCATTTACCAAGAACTTGCGAATAATTACTTCAATTTCCTTATTTTTCATTACAATTTATAAAAGTATTGACTTGGTTGGTATTTATAGGAACGAATGGTTTTTACAATACCCTTGCTTTTTATTTGGTAATAATCCATAATATTGAAAACCATTTGTTAAATTATGTTAAGATAATCTATGGATTCAGACGCTTGGGACAAAAGTATTGACGTTACATCAATCCAAAATGGGGATAGAAAAGCATTCAGATCCGTTATAGATATGTACTATAACGAAATCTATTTGTATGCCAGAAGCCTAAGTCGCGATGAAATCTTGGCAAAGGATCTGGTCCAAGAGGTGTTTTATACATTGTGGAAAAAAAGAAAGAAATTAAGAGATATAACATCCCTTCGAGGGTGGTTTTACAAATCGGTCCGCAATAAATTCATAGATTATGCCAGAAAACATAGGAAGGAAGTCTATTTTTTTGAAATGAACCACGCCGGGTTAATAGATGATATTGTTCAGGAGGATTATCTGGATGACTTGAAACGCAAGGTTAAAATAGCGGAAAAAGAGATTGCACGGCTACCCAAAAAATGCCAAAAAGTATTCGTACTGAGCAAAAAAGAAGGTTTGACAAATAATGAGATTTCCGAACACCTGGGCATTTCAGTAAAAACCGTTGAAGGACATCTGACTAACGCAATTAAAATATTAAAAGAAAGATTAAAAGAAAGAAGATAACTTTCATTGGACTCAATCGTTAGTTGAAATCTAAAGGCGGCACTCACTTTTAATGCAAGACTTTCAGTTTCTACAAATTTCCGACAAGTAAGCGGGTCTGTAAAGTAAAAATCACACCTTCTAAGAAGGTGGCTTTTGGCAAGCCCCCCATAGGGCCATCAGGGCTTGGGCTCGACCCCTTCCGCTCACGCCAAAGGGGCGTGACCACCTTCCCCTGCCAGGGGAAGGAACACAAGTTTCCAACCTCCGCAATCGACCCACATCGATTAAAAAGATGTGGGTACACCGTAGCTGCCGCCAGGCAGGCATGGCCACTAGCAAAGCAGGTGGTTTTTAAGGGTAATAAAATAGGGTATGTACGTATTCCTGCAAATCCTTGATTGTCCTTTAACTTATCGTATTCTCGCTCTGATCCTAATATAAGACCAATTCCTAATTACTTATAGGTTTTGGTTCTATGCTAATTTTGGTGGATGATTTATATTATTAACTGTTCTGTAAGGCACAATGTCATTTCGACAGAGATATATTCTGTCATTGAAGACAAAACATATCGACGAGAAATCTCGACTATTAGGTGAGATTCCCCGTCGCTCCTAAAGTCGCCCTGTCGGAATGACATTCGTAAATCAAAATTACACTAAGCATGTTACCCACTACAAACGACATAGAACCTAAGTTTTCCTAAGATAAAAGGA
>QIJL01000471.1 GCA_003232435.1 Flavobacteriales bacterium
AATGATCTACGAAAGCCTTTGACTTTAATTCAAGCAAGGAGGTGGGGGAGACTACTTTGTCAACACCTTGATTCTCAATCTTGTATATTTTAGCGAAAAACTTACTAGCATGGGCATTGAGGTAATCAATGTTATTCTCTTTGTCAAACATAAAGATCTCTTTGCTGTCAGGGTCATTTATTAGGTAATCGGTGTCTTCGGTTATTCTAACAGAACCATAGAAATTCATGGCTCTACCACCTACTAAAATCTTTATGTTGTATTCTTTTTTCATTGATATAAAGTTACTAAATTTCAATAACTTATAAGAATTATAGTATATATTATTATGTAATATTATAATTTTAAATACTAATCAATAGATAAGATTGCCTCTTTGCGAATTAGATGGTGGATTTGAGTAGCAAGCACATATTCCCACCAACCAAACCCGGCCGTTGTGCAGGTTCGCTTACGCTTTGGCTGCTGATATGCTCATGACCTGCTCACTTTGGAGTTGTCGCTTACGGTGTTAACCAATGCATAGGCAAGGCTTACCCTAATTATTATACCTAGTATTCAAAAAAGGGCTCATTTAAAAGTTTGGTTAGGCAGTAGTTAATTATTTTTTACTATGGTTGTCCGACTGCATCTCCGACCATTGGCACTGAATATTTTTAACTTGACAAGGTGGCTATTGACCTGTACTGGCTGTTCGAAAACCGGAGAAGTCTCCATTGGCTCTGTGCCATCGATAGTGTATCGAATAGTTAGCCCTGGCAGTGGAGTATTAGCTAACAGTAAACCATCTTCAAGTTTTGCCCCCGCCAAAGGAATGCGGTACCGAATGCCCTCAAATATTTTATCCAATCGTGGCAACTCAATCTGTCCCAAGCGATTCGCAAATTCATTCCAATCTGTTTGATAGGCAAGCGCTCGTAGTTTCAAGTCATTTATAGAAGCCCAGTCAGGTTCTTTTGACCATGCTCTTTCAGCCAATGCGCACATTCTCGGGAAGAGTAAGTATTCGATGCGTTCCGCTGTGTGAATTGTCTCGCCCCATAATTGACCTTGTATGCCAAGAATATTTTTTCGTCCCTTTTGGGTAAGTCGTTCAGCTTTCTTATAGCGGGTAGAAGGGTCAATCAAATTACCCAAGGCATCTTTTTCCGCACTTTTGAAAAAATCCATAGGCAGAAATTTGAATGTGTCTTTGGTATCAGTATATCCACCCCAATAGTAACCCGCTTCTTCCGGGTCCTTATCGTAGGTAAAATCAAAATATAAGTTCGGTGCGTTTGACAAAATCACCTTAAAGCCAAGATTTGCCAGCCGATAGGGTATTTCCTCGCCGCCTGCACCCCAGAGTGTATTCCAGGTATAAGGCACTAAATGATGCTTAAGCAATGCAGAATTTGGCTCAGCTTTACCATTTTTATGAGTCAAAGCTATTTCTTCCCAACCCGCAGTAAGCATATCTTTTGACTCTAAAATACTATTTACTCGCCTCATAAAGTACTCCGCTAAATCATGGACGTCCTGAAGTTCAGGGTGTTTCTGCATCAATCTAAGACAAGCGGGTGATTTTATCCAAACCCCAGGCGGCACCTCATCCCCACCAACATGAATGGATGACAGTTTTACATCGGCCTCGGCATACATTGCCAATAGTTCGTCAATTATTTTCTCTATGAACCGATAAGTGGAAGGCAGCCCAATATTGACCACATTTCTTCGCCACATTTGTACGGATTCGTACTCTGAGGCATCATCCCAATCTGTCAATAAATATTCGTTGGCTTTTTCTATTTCGCCCAAATCCCGATAACGATGGTGTCGCACTTCCATGGCGTAAACAGCTGCTCTTGCATGACCCGGAAAATCAATGGCAGGAATGACCTCAATATGTCGTTGATGCGCATAGCGCAACAATTCAATAAACTCTTGGCGGCTATAAAAACCATTACCTGGCGAGGTTGCATGGTTGGGGTCACTTCCTGATCCATAAGAAGGGTAAAGGCATTCACTACCAGTGTAGGAATGTCCTCGCCGTCCACCTATTTCGGTTAATTCGGGCAAATCAGGTATTTCAATACGCCAACCTTCATCGTCAGTCAGATGGAAATGAAATTTATTCATTTTGTAAAATGAAATCATATCCATCATTTTCTTGATAGTCCTGACACCATGAAAATTCCGCGATACATCTAAATGCATGCCGCGGTAAGCAAATTGGGGCTTATCGCGAACAAATATATAAGGCACTACCAATTCAGGGTTTGTCTCTTTTTTTTCCCTGTCCAACAATTGTATCAAGCTCTGAACAGCATAAAAAACAGCCGCCACTCCTGCTCCAACCAAATCAACACCCGCCCTATCAACTGTCATAGTATAGGCTTCTGAATTCCACTTTTCGAGTTTCTTGCCGATTCTGACCCTTGCCGTGGAAAGCCTTATATCGCCCTGGTTGCCTTCCATGATGTCCATTGGCTTGCCTGTGTAGTTGCTTAAGATGTCAGCCAGGAATTGGGCTTCACTTTTAAGGTGCTCCTGATAAGCAATAATACATGATGACTCTATGATGAACACCCCTTCTTTTTTTTC
>QIJL01000368.1 GCA_003232435.1 Flavobacteriales bacterium
TACTGAACGAAAATTCGATACTCTCCACCATCGGTAACATTATATTGAGTGTCGGTGCTCAATTGATCCCAGACGCAGCTAGGGGAAACATTCGGGCAATTGGTTTGTGCAGGGGTGCAGCTACCGACTTGCAGCTTTGACCATACGATTTGTTTGAGGTTTGGAATATTCGTGGATAGCAAACGATCGTCGCTTGCACCACATAGGTAAATTTCGTGAACTTCACTACCATCGTTTCCACAGATTACGACATTATCCGAAATACCGGCTAATGGGTGAGGTGGGAGGGCAATACTTTCCTCCGCAACCGCATTATTCTCTGATGTTGTTTGAAGTGCTTTTGGCAGTACGTATCCGAATAAAGAAGATACTACAAGGGCCATAACGACAAATATTCTTGCCCTGTTAAGGCCTGTAGTATATTTTGGCGCGGTCATAAGTAGGTCTTTGGTTTAGTTGGTCAAAAGTTGTGATAGCGGGGAACCGTCACATACTTTTAGGCTTTGAAATAACGTGATTTGGGCACATTTATTATAAGGCGAACGGATTAATAATCGCCTTACAAACTTCAAATTTACCTACGGGCCCAACTTTTTCGATATATACCGTGATATTTCGATAGATGGCTCATCGTCAATCGATTACAAATTGGTTGTATTCAAAGATCGAGAACCCTCTAAAATCCCTAAATTTGCTACTTTAATCGCATGCAAATCCCGTAAATGGAATATTCCAACCTACCGCACACTGATATCGAAGTAAGCAAGATATGTCTTGGCACCATGACATGGGGTCGACAGAATACGGAGCTGGAAGGTCATGAACAAATGGACTATTCCGTAGAACAGGGAATCAATTTTTTCGATACTGCGGAACTGTATCCTATTCCCCCTAGAAGTGATGAATATGCAGATACGGAGAGGATTATCGGTACTTGGTTCAAGAAAAAAGGGAATCGCGATAAAATTGTGCTGGCAACCAAAATAGCCGGAAAGGCCGAGTTTTCCAAGCACATTCGTTCCTCGGGTTTTGCTAGGGAATCGATTACTAATGCCGTTGAAGAAAGCCTCGACCGATTGAAGACCGACTACATCGATCTTTACCAATTGCACTGGCCCGACAGAACTACGAATTATTTCGGCCAGCGAGGTTACAAGCACGATGTACCGGATCACTGGAAAGATAATATTCACCAAGTTTTAGAAACGTTCCAAGATCTGATAAAGGAAGGTAAGATCAGACATGTGGGCATCTCGAACGAAACCCCTTGGGGTACTATGCGATTTTTAGAGGAAAGCAAAGTGCATGCGTCCTTGCCGAGAACGATAACGATACAAAACCCCTATAGCCTTTTGAACCGCCTTTTCGAAGTAGGACTTTCAGAAATCGCAATTCGCGAAAAAGTGGGACTCTTGGCGTATTCACCTTTAGGCTTCGGTACTTTGACCGGCAAATATCTGGGTGGAATGCAACCTGCTACGGCGAGAATAACTTTATTTCCGAATTACACTCGATATAGCAGCCAAACGGCAACCAAGGCGATTGAAAAATACCATAAATTGGCCCAGGATAATGACCTTTCCATGGCCCAAATGGCTTTGGCGTTCGTAAACAGTCGACCGTTCGTTACAAGTACTATTATCGGCACTACCAATATGGAGCAGCTTCAAGAGAACATTGCGAGTATCGACGTAAGATTAAGTGATGAAGTGCTAGAGGGCATTGGAGAGATCCATAGTGAAATTCCTAACCCTGCACCCTAAAATCAGCAAATGACTTTTCTTAAAATCGGCTTTTCGCAAATTGCCCTGATCGTAGCGGTAATATTGATTATTATGGTTGTTGCACGGATAATGCGTGATAAGCGTTAACCGAACAATCCGCTCACGACATCTTCGATTTTTGTTGCCAGGAGCACTTCGATTTTGGACGATTTGAGACCGATTTTATTGTTTTTGGAAATATAAATCGCCGTAAAACCCAGCTTTTCGGCTTCCAAAATGCGTTGGTCAACTCGCTGTACGGGCCTTATTTCTCCGGCCAAACCGACCTCCGCGGCAAAACATATTCCCTTTTCTATGGGAATATCCTCACTACTTGAAAGTATAGCCGCAATCACCGCCAAATCGATTGCCGGATCATCGACCGAAATCCCTCCTGTAATATTCAAAAAAACATCCTTGGCACCCAATTTGAATCCTGCCCGTTTTTCGAGAACGGCCAAAAGCATATTGAGTCGTTTCGCATTATATCCGGTCGTTGAACGTTGGGGCGTTCCATAAACCGCAGTACTTACCAAGGCTTGAATTTCTATCATGAGTGGTCGCATACCTTCAATGGTGGAAGCAATCGCGGTACCACTTAACCCTTCATCATTTTTAGAGATCAAAATTTCCGACGGATTATTCACCTGCCGCAAACCACCACCTTGCATTTCGTAAATTCCCAATTCGGAAGTTGATCCAAAACGATTTTTCAAAGCCCTTAGAATGCGGTACACATAATTTCGATCGCCTTCGAATTGTAAAACCGTATCGACCATATGTTCCAAGATCTTTGGCCCGGCGATGGAACCGTCTTTTGTTATATGGCCAATTAGGATTACCGGTGTATTTGTCTCTTTGGCGAACTTAATAAGCTCGGCGGTACATTCCCGTATTTGCGAAATACTTCCGGCGGCCGATTCAATATAATCTGTATGCAAAGTCTGAATCGAATCGATGACAACGATATCGGGTTCGGTCGCTTCGATCTGTTGAAAAATATTCTGGGTTTTTGTTTCCGTTAGGATAAAACAATTCTCACTGTTCGGATGAATACGATCTGCCCGCATCTTTATCTGCTTTTGACTCTCCTCCCCTGAAACATACAACGTTTTGTAAGGAAGTTTTAAAGCGATCTGCAAAATCAATGTACTCTTACCTACACCGGGTTCGCCACCTAGAAGTACTAAGGCCCCTGGCACTAGTCCGCCCCCTAAGACGCGGTTGAATTCAAGGTCGAAAGTATCTAGGCGTAGTTCTTTGTCGGTACTGATTTCATTGACTCGAAGGGGTTTGGCTA
>QIJL01000270.1 GCA_003232435.1 Flavobacteriales bacterium
ATAATTTCCTTGGCAGGAATTACAGGATTGGTATTATCCGATATTATTTTTTCGGACTTCTGGGAATTTTGGCATCCTATTAAAAAAAGAAAGCCTAAAAAAAACAATTGCTTCATGGGATTGATTTTCGACAAAGTTGGGTCACAGTGTTCTAAAATCCTTTAAAAATCATGATTCTTAAAACGAAAATCCAAGAATACTTAGGCGGCACCGAGCTGTTTGCGATATTGTGAAGGGGTAAGTCGGGTCGCGGCCTTAAACGCCAAATTAAAGGAAGTCACATTGCCAAAACCACAGTCATAGGCGATCGTGGCGATTTTTTCTTGCTCGTATTCAGAATCGGTCAGCAGTTTTTTTGCCTTTTCAATACGATAGCCGTTTACGAATTCAGAAAAGTTCTTTTGTTCGTTTTCATTGATGACCTGAGAAAG
The DNA here is from genome assembly GCA_003232435.1 of Flavobacteriales bacterium. GTDB lineage: Bacteria > Bacteroidota > Bacteroidia > Flavobacteriales > Flavobacteriaceae > Aurantibacter_A. Next base: position 432 of record QIJL01000270.1, read on the forward strand.
ATCACGTGGAGAAATTCCGATTTTTTCCGCTGCCTGGTTTAAGTTGAGATCGCTATCGAGATACGAGTGCTCGTTTTCAAAAAGTACTTTCAAATGTTTTAAATGTTTTTCTGAACTCGCTCGATCCATGGCGGAATTCGCATATTTTTCCATCGCAAAAAGCGGTCTTTTTAAAAGTAAAAAGGAAAGGACATAAACCAAAAGTGAAAAGAAAATAGCACCCCCGATATAAAAAGGAAATATGCCGGCCAAGTTGCCCATATAAAACAACCAGATCAATGCGGTGCCAAGAAGTAGATTGCGATACATAGCTGAAATCGAAAAATTCGCCCTTCCCTTGAACTTGAAAAAAAGCTGAACGGACAATCCCAAATAGATCAATAAATGTATAAAGACAGATAGGTAGATCCAAAAGGCCAAAGCGGTGCCATCGTTAGGAACGAAATAACAAAAGACCGCAAAACCGATGAAGGGGATCAGGTGCAAATAGTTTTTTGGGGCGAAGTTTTTTTCCCTTCCCAAAAGCAATCGCCCATAGAACCATAAAAACGGGCCGGCCAATAAAATACCTGATATTCCTAAGTTACGCTGCCAAGGCTCCAGATCGAGATACACGTTCAAGACCGATTTTCCGATGCGGATCGTCAAGCCCAAAAGAAAAAGCGCCAAAAAGATATTCGCTTTGCGATTTCCCTTTTTAAGCGTCAATAGATAGGTGCAAAGAAAAATCGCCTGTGCGAGACCAAGGCAACTTAAAACAAGAACGATTGCGTCTTGGGTCATGGTTAAAAGTAGCAAGAATTTTAATATGTTATTTTTTGGAGTTTGGAGTTTGGAGTTAACCGTAGAAGTGTTTTTCTTCAAGACAGGAGACAGGAGACAGGAGACAGGAGACAGGAGACAGAAGTTCCTCCTTCGCATAAAGCTATGGAGGATGGTCTACAGTGAGCAGTCAACAGTAAACAGTAGTCAGTGAACAGTACGTTCGCTGACTATTTTGTATCCGAATAATCCATCCTCATCCTTCGAATCTGCCTGACGGCAGGCAGGGCTTCGGCGAAGAAGGAATAATCGAACTCGGGGACACATTACTTCGTATTTCGTACTTTTTAACAAACACCGAGCAAATCAAAGCGATTCCAAATACCCCACCATTTTCTCCCTTCCTGCTTTATCAGGTAAGACCCCATATCCGGCGCCCATATTGTCGACGACATGTTTGAGTTTCGAGGTTCCGGGGATGACACAGGTCACGGCTTCGTTCGAAAGAATGAATTTCAAAAAGTACTGCCCCCAACTACTGATATCATATTCGGTGCTCCAATCTGGCAGGGTTTTCCCTTTTACTGTGGAGAAGAGGCTACCACTTTCAAAGGGTTGGTTGATGATGACCGCAGTGCCGTGTTTTTGACAGGTGTCAAAAAGCGATTTTTCGGCATTTCGTGATCGGATGGAATAATTGAACTGTACAAAATCAGGTTTTTCGGCTTTGATGATCGCTTCCAAGGTCGGATGGGCCGAATCGACGTAATGGGTCAGGCCCCAATAACGGATCTTGCCCCGTTCTTTCCAATCTCGCAAGGTTTTAAAATGCGTTTTCCAATCGACCAGATTATGGATCTGCATGAGGTCCATGGTCTTTCGTTGCATTTTGCTAAAGGAAGCGTTCATCTGGTCGATGCCCGCCTGTTTGCCGGAAGTCCAAACTTTGGTGGCATAGAAAAAGGCATCTTGGCTTTCAAGCTGAGCGGCCACTAGGCCTACCACGGTTTCGGAGCTGCCGTACATGGGGGAGGAATCGATAACTGCCCCACCCAATTTATGCATTTCGGCCAATACCTGCTTTCGTATTTCCAGTTCTTCTCGCGAAGTACCAACGTCAAAAGTCTGCCAAGTGCCGAGGCCAACGATGGGCAATTTTTCCCCTGAACTGGGAATAATTCGTTGCCCCATTTTATCTTGTTGCGAGAATGAGAATAGTGAAGGTGCTGTCGCCAACCCAAAACCCGCAAATCCGTAGAGTTGCAAGATTTCTCTTCTGGAATAGTTCATTGTGATTGGTTTTTATAGATTGAACTCGTCTTGAGTTTTTGTTTGGAACCGAAAATATCGGCTTTTGTGCCCTAATGAAGATATTTTTTGGTAGCAT
>QIJL01000563.1 GCA_003232435.1 Flavobacteriales bacterium
ATGGCACGAAGGTAAGTGGTTGGCAGGTCGAAGTCGCGCCCCCTGGAAATAATACTGGTGGCGTTTATGAATCGTATGGCCGCGGCTGGTTGATCAAGCCCGATCCGGAAAAAGACAAAGCGCTTAAAATGGGCGAATGGAATCATATGAAAATCCGAGTAGAGGGCGCCACGATAACTTCATGGCTCAATGGTACTGAAATGATGACCATAACAGATGAAAAAATCGGTGCGGGCGAAGGCTCGATAGCATTACAGATCCATAGTGGGGGCGATATTAAGATAAAATGGAGGAATATTAAAATAACGGAGTTGTAATATTTGAGCTATTTGGTTTACCTCGTATGAAGTGCTAAGGATGAATTTCCTTAATCAAGTAAATATACACCGGAAAATGATCTGAATATCCCCCGGCATAACTACCACCCGCATAGGTGCGAAACGGATAACCCCTGTACTGGCCTTTTTTAGTCACAAGATATTTGGGGTTAAACACTCCTCCTTTCCAAAACCGATAACCATTTTCTGAATTTAAAAGATTTCTCGTAAAGAAAATCTGATCGAAGAGATTCCATTTATCGCGATAGGCTAGAGAGCCGACTCCTTTTCGAGACAGCTTTTCCATAGGGTTGAAGAGCTCCTTGTCCATAATACTTGTACTATTTCCTTTGACCTTCAAGATTTTTTTGAGGCTATCGTCTCTAGGGCCGTCGTTCAGATCTCCCATGCTGATGATCTAAATTCTGAATGGAATCTATAATTCTTTTATTCAATTTCGCAGCTTCGATTCTATTGGGTTTACTCCTTGCCTCCCCGCCGCTTCGCGAGGGCCAATGGTTTACGATAAAATGTATCTGCTCATCATCTAAAAGTCCACCGACGACCAATTGATCTCTGGTATAATTACGCATACCCTCATTATCGATCAATAACAAACGATGACTGGCAAAAGAAGTGGGCAGAAAAGCATTTCTCTTGTAGAGTAATGCAACATCGATACCTCTTTCGTCAGGGGAATCGAAATGGATTGTCCCATAATTTTTATCTCGAAGATGAAAGTGACTTGCCAAATCTTCAATGACCCCGAGATTTTCGACTTCGCAGAGGCCAATAATATCAGGTGAGGTCTTAGTAACGTCGGTGCCGATTTCGGAAAGAACTTTTGAAACTTTTTCTACTTTTTTGAGGTAGCGTTCGAGAGTCCAATTGTCTTTTCCATCAGGAGTACGATCGTCATCAAAAATCAAGGTGTCGTTTTCAGTATCGAAGAGGTTTTCGACATTATAAAATGCTACAGTTCGAATCTTGAATTGTTTTTCATCTTGGGCGAAAAACAGAACTGAATGCAAGAAAAGCAATACCGTAATCTTCGATTTCATCCTATTAATTAGATTTTTCAATTAACGAAAAAACTATTGATTTTGAACGTATTTTCATCATTTTTTACTGTTTTATCAATATATTGTGACTTATTACCAACTAGAACACTAACCAAAAATGCCATTTATTCTCGCTGTATTATTGTTGGCTTTTGGCTGCTCTGAGCTTAAAGCACAAGAAACTTACGTAATAAAGGGCAAGGTTCTTGACGATTTGTCAAAAAGCCCTTTGACAAATGCTATTGTTGCAATTGAAGGAACCAATGTTTCAAGCAATACTTCGGTGGTAGGAATATTCGAACTTAGCTTACGATTACAAGGCGATTTTATATTGAACATCTCAATTGCCGATTTCAATACAAAGCGAATTCCGATTTCGATGGAAGACCAAAGTCTTGATTTAGGGTCTATTTATTTGGAAAGGGACATTTCAGTTGAACAAACGGACAACTTAATTACCTTGACAGATTCTGAACTGTTCGATGATGAAGTAAGTTCAAATTCTTCAGGATTGCTGCAGGCCACCCGCGATGTTTTCTTAAACCGAGCGGCCTTTGACTTTGGGCAGGCTTTTTTTCGAGTACGTGGGTACGACTCCCAAAATGGCCGCTTGTCGATAAACGGAATTCCTATGAACAAAATGTTCGATGGCAGACCACAATGGAACAACTGGGGCGGCCTTAACGATGTAATCCGTAACCAGCAATTTACAAACGGACTTGAAGCTTCCGATTTTACCTTTGGTGGCATTTTAGGTAATACGAATATCGATACTAGGCCCTCCGGGCTTCGATCAGGCACCAGGCTTTCTTCCTCCGTCTCGAACAGAACGTACGCAGGTCGCCTGATGACCACTTATAACTCAGGGCTCCAAAAAAATGGCATAGCGTATATTTTGTCCGGCTCAAGAAGGTGGGCAAAACAAGGGTACATCGACGGTACCCTTTATGACGCCTTTTCTTTGTTCGGTGCATTGGAGTACCGGTTCAATGAACAAAACAGCATCAATTTTACCGGCATTTTGGCGAGCAATCGCCGCGGGCGGTCGTCGGCGATCACGCAGGAGGTTTTTGAGCTGGCGGGAAACAAGTACAATCCGTATTGGGGAGAACAGAACGGTAAGATCCGGAATTCCCGGGAAAGAAAAATTGCTGAACCCATTTTGATGCTCAACCATTTTCATGAATCGGAAAATTTTAGTCTGAATACCGGGGTCGCATACCAGTTTGGGATAAATGCAAGAAGCAGATTGGGGTACTACAACGCACCAAATCCAGATCCGACCTACTACCGCTATTTACCAAGTTTTTATATCAATAGCCCAATAGGGGCCAATTTTATTAGTGCCAATCTGGCCCGAGAAGGATTTTTAGAAAATCCTCAAATGAATTGGGATAAGATCTATTCGGCAAATTCTTTGGAAAAAGCGGCCTATGTTTTATATGATGATACCGCGGAAGACGTACAGTTAACTTTGAATTCCGTGGGAAACATAAGTATTGATGACAAGCTTCAAGTGGATTTCGGCCTGACCTATAAGCAAACAAGTTCCAAAAATTATGCGAAAATCCATGATTTGATGGGTGCTGATTTTCATGAGGATATCGATCCGTTCTCAAATACATTGAACGAAGTCGATGGAAATGTTCAAAAAAGAGAAGACGACATTTTCAACTACAATTATATCATCGATGCTTCCCGATTCGATGCCTTTGCCCAATTTCGATATGATCAAGGTAATTGGAATGCATTTCTCTCCGGAAGTTTTTCCAACACAAATTATCAAAGGAACGGCCTTTTTCAGAATGAACGTTTTTTTGATAATTCCGTTTTTTTGATAATTCTTTAGGGAAAAGCGAAAATGTTCAATTTTCCAATTATGGAATAAAAGCAGGATTCACCTATAAACTGACCGGAAGACATTGGTTTACTGCCCATGGTGCATATTTGACAAGGCCGCCTGTTTTGCAAAATGTCTTCATAAACCCTAGGGAGAACAATCAAATCGTTTCCGAAATACAGAGTGAAACCGTTTCCACGGCTGATTTAAATTATTACATCCGATTGCTAAAACTTACAGGGCGGGTCAGTGGTTTTTATACCCGATTTCAAAATACGACCGACATAAATTTCTTTTTTGTCGATGCCGGTGTGGGGTCCGATTTTGTTCAAGAAGTTTTGACAAATCTGGATAAACTGCATATGGGTGTAGAATTAGGGTTTGAATACCAATTGTCTTCAGCTGTCAAACTAACTGCTGTTGCATCGGTCGGGAAACATGCTTACGACAGTGATCCATCTGTTTCCATCAATTTTGATACAGCCGGTGCCGAAGAAGATCTTATCAACCCTGACGGAAGTATAGACCTAGGGATTGCCAAAATAAAAAATTACAAACTGGCCCAAGGCCCACAAAAAGCCTTGGCATTCGGAGTAGAATATCGTGATCCAAAATATTGGTGGGTGGCGACCACTGCCAATTATCTGGCAAACAACTATGCGAATATTTCGACCATTACAAGAACGCAAAGTTTTTATCTAGATCCAGAAACGGGGTTACCATTTACCGAGGCTACCGAGGAAAATGCAAATAAGCTCTTAGCGCAAAAACCACTTGATAATTTTTACCTTTTGAATCTGGTGGGCGGAAAGTCTTGGCTGAAAAAAGGTAAGTATTTCAGCATTTTCGGTAGTATCAATAATGTATTCGATACCACTTTTCGAACCGGTGGCTATGAACAAAGTAGAAACGGAAATTTCGGCCAATTGAAACAAGACAATTTAAGTGGAACCCCATCTTTTGCACCAAAATATTGGTACGGCTATGGCCGCACTTATTTTTTGAATGTGGCGTTTAGTTTCTAAAG
>QIJL01000010.1 GCA_003232435.1 Flavobacteriales bacterium
TTCGTTAAAATTTATCGCCGTAGCTGAGGCTATGCCGAAAAATTTTGCCTTGGTATGAGAAAAAATCCCTGCCTTGATTCTCCCGAATTTCCATTTGGCACGAGTATATTCGGGCAGGCACGAATTTTGTTGTCCATTAATAAAGATCGGTGTATTTTTAATATAACATGACCCAAGCTACGGTAGAAATAGAGAACAAAGAAATTGCCAAGCAATACAAAAAATTGCTGCGCATTAGTTATCAAACCTTATCTAATGATGATAAGAAATTGATACGGGCTGCTTTTGAGGTTGCTGTTGATGGGCATAAAGACCAACGGAGAAAATCTGGAGAGGCTTATGTTTTCCATCCCATTGCCGTAGCGAAGATCGTTGCATCTGAAATAGGTCTAGATGCCACTTCTATTGCCTCTGCCCTACTTCATGATGTCGTAGAAGATACCGATTACACCCTTGATGACATCGAGCGCATGTTCGGGGAAACCATTGCACGTATCGTAAACGGACTGACTAAAATCGCCCATCTCAAAAAAGATATGAGCACCTCGCAACAGGCCGAGAATTTTCGAAAAATGTTGCTGACCCTGCACGATGATGTTCGTGTAATCATCATCAAAATCGCCGACCGTTATCACAATATGTTGACTATGGACGCCATGCCCGAGCATAAACAAGTGCAGATGGCATCTGAAACCCTCTATATCTATGCACCACTTGCACATCGAATAGGGCTTTACAATATTAAAACAGAGCTTGAAGACCTCAGCCTGAAATATACAGAGCCTGACGTTTATAATGATATAGCCAGTAAGATCGAGGAATCAAAAGAAGAACAGCGGGCCTATATCGACTCATTTTCAGCTGTTATCGACAAATCCTTAAAAAAGGAAAAACTCGATTATATCATCAAAGGTCGGATGAAATCTATTTTTTCCATCCGAAAAAAAATGAATGTCCAGAACGTTTCGTTCAATGAAATCTATGACAAATTCGCAATTCGAATTACTTATAAGTCGGATGAGAATAATGAGAAATTCATTGCCTGGAAAATCTATTCCATAGTGACCGATCACTTTACACCCAACCCGGTGAGACTTCGCGATTGGATCTCTTCCCCTAAATCAACCGGTTATGAAGCACTTCACATTACCGTCATGGGGCCAAAAGGAAAATGGGTAGAGGTACAGATACGAAGCGAGCGAATGCACGAAATCGCGGAAAAAGGTTATGCCGCTCATTTCAAATACAAACATGGCGACCAACAGGAACAAGGTATCGAAGTTTGGTTGAACAAGTTACAGGAAGCCTTGGAAAGTTCTAATACCAATGCCGTAGATTTTGTCGAGGAATTTAAATTGAATCTGTATTCGAAAGAAATATTCGTCTTTACGCCAAAGGGGGAACTAAAATCGCTTCCCAAAGGTTCCACACCACTCGATTTCGCCTTTAACGTACATACCGAAGTCGGTCTTAGAACTAGGGGCGCCAAAGTAAACGGTAAACTTGTACCTCTGAATACAACACTAAGTAGCGGAGATCAGGTAGAAATCATGACCTCTGACCAAGCTCAGCCCAATCAGAACTGGCTTGACTATGCGACCACCGCAAGGGCAAGGGCAAAAATCAAATCTTCTTTGCGAGAAGAGAAAAAATCGATTTCATCAGAGGGCAAAGAAATAAAGCTCAATAAAGATTCGATCAACAAAATGGTGGCGCATTTCAAGTTGACCACAAGCCTTGATCTTTTTTATCGCGTAGGCATCGGCGTGATCGATAACCAGATGATCAAGGATTTTGCTTCTTCCTATAACAACGCCTTTATCAGTTTCTTCAAGAACAAAATACGGCGGAATCCCTCTCCAGATGACATCAACAAAGAAGAGATCACATCTAAATTCGATATGCTCGTTTTTGGCAAGGAAGAAGAGAAATTGGAATACACCCTTTCAAAATGCTGTAACCCCATACCCGGCGACGAAGTATTCGGTTTTATCAGTGTAAACGAGGGCATAAAAGTACATAAGAAGAATTGTCCGAATGCGATAGCCCTGCAATCGAACTATGCCTATAGAATAATAAACGCACGGTGGATCGATTCTACCCAAGAAGAATTCAGGGCCGACATTCGGTTGACCGGCATTGATAACCTTGGCCTGGTAAGTGAGATTACCCAAGTAATTTCGGATAATCTGCATGTAAACATGCGAAACCTTAATTTCAGTACCGATGGCGGAACTTTCACTGGAAAAATAACGGTCGTGGTCAAGAATAAATCGATGATCAAAAAACTGATCGATAATCTAAAACAGATCAATGGTATCGATAAGGTTAGTAGGGTATGAAGCTTTCAGGTTGAAGGTTTAAGTTTGAGCTTACCTGAATGTCGTTGCAAATTGGAAATTGGCCCGAGCCATTGAGGGGGGGCTGAGGTTTCATTTTTTCTAAATCTCCGTAGTCTTTAGTCATTAAAAATAGGCTGAAAACTTTCATTCGCTCCCTTGAGAGCCTGTTTAAGAATTCGTCAATTATTTTTTTATGCCCCTTTTTGCGCATTATTTCGTTAAAATTTTGAACCGTAGCTACGGCTATGCTTAAAAATTTTACCTCATACTGCATCAAAAATGACCTTGCATCAAAAATGACCTATAAAAATTCTAATCACAAATTCTTAAACAGGCTCTGAATCTAATTTGAAATATAGCCGTACATTTACATCTTTGATGGCATTCGTACCATGGCAAAGAACAAAGATCAAGAAATCGTAAAGAGCGTCTTCACCTCCTTTCTTGAGGACAACGGGCACAGAAAAACTCCCGAACGATACGCCATACTTCAAGAAATTTATAACAGTGACGACCATTTTGATATAGAATCGCTTTATATCAAAATGAAAAATAAGAACTATCGCGTAAGCCGCGCTACCTTGTATAATACCATTGAGCTAAATTGGTTCGTAAACATCAATTCGGAAAGAATCAAGCCCAGTACGAGAAATCTTATTTTGATAGACAACACGACCATGTGATTTTGACCGATACCGGCGAAGTCATGGAATTTTGCGATCCTAGGATACAATCCATCAAAAAAACCATCGAAGAGGTCTTCGATATTAAGATCAACAACCACTCACTTTATTTTTACGGAACAAAAAACCTGCCAGGCGATCAGGCAAAAAAAGAAACCACTAACCAATAATCGAATTTGATACATGGCGGTAGATTTACTGTTAGGCCTACAATGGGGCGATGAAGGAAAAGGGAAAATTGTCGACGTACTCACCAAGAATTATGATATCATTGCTCGTTTTCAAGGAGGTCCTAATGCCGGGCACACTTTGGAATTTGACGGAATCAAGCATGTTCTGCATACTATCCCCTCTGGAATTTTTCATGACAATGCGATAAATATCGTTGGTAACGGAGTGGTCATCGATCCCGTGATCTTCAAAAAAGAACTTGACAACCTTAAAAAGTTCAATCTCGATATTAAGTCTAAACTTTTTATTTCAAGGAAGGCACATTTGATCCTTCCAACGCATCGATTGCTGGATGCCGCATCTGAAGCTGCCAAGGGCAAAGCCAAAATCGGCTCTACCCTAAAAGGAATCGGACCGACCTACATGGATAAAACAGGTCGCAACGGAATGCGAGTCGGTGATCTTGAACTTGATAATTGGCAAGATAAATATCGTGCATTGGCCAACAAACACGAAGGAATGATAGACTACTACGACGTAGACCTGCAGTACGATTTAAAAGATCTAGAAGCTGAGTTTTATAAGGGAGTCGAGGAGTTGAAGAAATTGGATTTCATCGACAGTGAAGAATATTTGTTCCAAGAACAGCGAAAAGGAAAGAAAATTTTGGCGGAAGGCGCACAGGGATCTTTGCTCGATATCGATTTCGGCACATACCCTTATGTCACCTCTTCAAACACTACCGCAGCAGGCGCTTGCACGGGCCTCGGAGTAGCACCGAACCAAATCGGTAAGGTCTTCGGTATTTTTAAGGCCTATGCGACAAGAGTGGGCAGTGGCCCTTTCCCTACCGAACTTTTTGATGAAGACGGGGAGACCATGGGTCGTGTCGGCAATGAATTCGGCGCTACAACAGGTCGCCCAAGGCGCTGCGGATGGTTGGACATAGTTGCTCTAAAATATGCGGTGCAAATAAACGGGGTAACCGACTTAATGATGATGAAAGGTGACGTACTAAGTGGATTTAAAACCCTGAAAATCTGTACGGCCTACAATTATAAAGGAAAGGAAATAACTCACTTGCCCTTTAATATCGAACCTGAAAATGTAACCCCCATTTATACAGAGGTTAAAGGCTGGGACGAAGATTTGACCCAAATGAGTTCCAATGGTCAATTACCGGAAACACTAAATGCGTATATCAATTTTTTAGAAAAAGAATTGGAAGTGCCCATCAAAATAGTTTCGGTCGGGCCGGACAGGACACAGACGATTCATCGGTAAGCGAGATTATTCATAGAAAATAATCTTTTGTTATCGCCGGTATTTATGAACCGCTGAATTAAAATGTGGTAATAATCTACTCGAATGAAGTATTCGGCTTTACTCGTCTCACTCGTCTGTCCATGGTTTTTATACTTTTCTCTTGTAATCGAGCATAGACCAAAAAACCGACTTGTCGAAATCACTATTCAAGAAGACCTCAAAGAGCGGGCCTTTTCGGCTCTTCGCGATAAGTGCAATGTCTGTCATGCGGCCAAAAAAAAGACAGATATATTCACTCTAATAAATATGGATTCCTTTGCTCCCGATATTCACAAGCAAGTTTTTGTAAAACGTAAAATGCCCAAGGGAAGAAAAATAAAACTGACCGATGACGAAAGAAATCAACTTCAAGTTTGGCTTGACGAGACATTGATCGAAAAATAAAAAGGCCCGATCAGCTTTTTTATTCAAATATATTTTCAATCACCTTGCCACGTTCACGGCCCGTGTTTCACGAATTACCGTTACCTTCACCTGACCTGGATAGGTCATATCGGTCTGTATTTTTAGCATACCTCTCTAAGACAAGTTGCCGGCACTTATAAAAAAGTGATGAGTACAATTAAAAAATTAAGAGAAAAATCGGGTTATACTCAAGAAAGTTTGGCTAAGAAATCAGGATTATCCTTGCGGACGATACAGCGTTTAGAAGCAAGTGCCGAAGCACCCAAAGGGCATACACTAAATGTACTTTCAGATGTATTTAATGTTGAACCAACCGTTCTACAGGAAGAATTTAAGTCAGTAAAAAGGGCCGAGGAATCTGATAGGTCATCCCTCAAACTAATAAATTTATCCGTTTTGGCATTTTTTTTGTTCCCATTCGGAAATATCATTTTACCCTATATTGTTTGGA
>QIJL01000612.1 GCA_003232435.1 Flavobacteriales bacterium
ACGCAGGTATAGCCTTAGCTAAAGCGAGTATTTTTAACGATGTTAGTGTGCAAAAGAACAAGACAAAATGTAAAGGTTATTTCGTAACAGAGCCTTAGGGTCGGGGAAAAGAAAATTGGCAACAGGTTATTATTCACTGAAGTGGCAATGAACAAAGAGGTGCAGGTACAAGATCTAGGACTGAAGGACTACAAGGAAACTTGGGACTTTCAAGAATCGCTATTTCAGAAAACCGTTGACCTCAAAATAAAAAATAGGAGGGAAGAAACACGGATCGACACTCCAAATCATTTTCTTTTTGTTGAACATCCGCATGTCTATACCTTAGGGAAAAGCGGGGACCAAAATAATCTCCTTGTGGACGAGGCCGAACTTGCAAAAAAGGGAGCCAAATTCTACAAAACAAATAGAGGGGGCGATATTACCTATCACGGCCCCGGGCAAATAGTTGGCTACCCCATTTTGGATCTCGACAATTTCTTCACCGATATTCACAAATACCTTCGCTTTTTAGAGGAAATGGTGATTCTGACCTTGGCGGAATATGGCTTAAAGGCAGAGAGGTCCAAAGGTGAAACAGGGGTCTGGTTGGATGTTGGCACACCCTTTGCCCGAAAGATCTGTGCTATGGGCGTACGCGCCAGCCGTTGGGTTACGATGCACGGCTTTGCTTTGAACGTTAATTCCGATCTGGGGTATTTTGATCTGATGATTCCGTGTGGGATAAAAGGTAAGGCGGTTACTTCACTGAATGTGGAATTGGGGAAAAGGGAAATAGATACTACAGAGGTAAAACAAAAATTGTTAAAGCATTTTTCTTCGCTCTTTGAAGCGAAGGCGGTAATAGAAAAAACCGAGGTGTGAACCTCGGTCATTCAAAAACAAGAATCAGCAATTTTTAGTTAGAGATCTTGAATTCGCGTATTATGCGCTCCGATATAAATCGTCAGGTCTTTTAAAATATTATTGGGCACTCTAACCTCTCCGCCAAAATCTTCTAACGTAAATCGAAAGGTCGCGTCATTGCCAGAACCTTGTGTTGTAAAACTTCCGGCGACTGCGCTGCCTGTTACGGGGTTGTTTCTATCGCCGTTCCAGTGCAAAGAACTGTATGAACCTGCCAAGTGGCTGTAAATCCATGGGCCTCCTGTTGGTGGGTCTATAGAAACTCTACCAAGGTGAATAGCATTCCACTCGATACGGTCCATGCCACCTTCATCGCTACCGGCATAGACGAAATCATAAGTTACCCCTCTTCTCAACATTAATCGTATGCTATTGAAATTGGTGTCCTGATTGAAGGTATGGTCAAATCCATCCCCGGTAACCCGAAAGGAAAATTTGGGAGGTATATCGTCTTCAATGGGAATTTCGGTCTCACAACTCTGCATTCCTATAATGACCAAGGCCAAAATGAAAAACTTGGACATCTTTTGCACTCTAATTCTTTTTGTTTTCATGATTGAAAATTTTAGGATTAATATTCGATAAATTGCTGTTACTTTTTTTGAAAGGTCGATTTCGAAGATCAATAACACCGAAACCCTAGATTCGGTTTTATCATCATGAAAAGCTTATTCCTCCCTTATACTTTTCGCCATTGCCTCTTCTAGCATCTTATTGACCATTATCTTAAGCTCGGCCTTTTTTGTCGGGTCCGGGCTAGTATCATAAAGGTCATACATTTCACGAATCTGTTCTTTCAATTCTTCAGAGCCTTCCATTTTTTCTATCATATCAAGATAATTGGTGGCACCACCGGTCGGGTTCTCTTCATCGCTCATCCCCGCAAGGGTAAAAACCTGCCCGAACATTTTGGTCTGTTCATCTAAGAGATTCATTTGCTTTATAGTGTCTTCTTGAGCGATTTCTTTTTTACTTGAAGCGGTCTGTGAGGTTTGTCCGTTACAAGCAGAAAAGGCACCCATGATGCAAATGATCAATAATGTTATCGTAGTTTTCATAATTAAATTATTTATTGGTCATTCCCGCGAAGGCGGGAATCTGTCTATTATTAACCTATTCTTATGTCATTCCCGTCCTTCGGCTCCGCTTAGGATAAACTTCGGAGGGAATCTGTCTGTTTTTTAATCTATTTAATTTTTCTTTTTATTAAGAGGACAGCACAATCAGGAGTATTAATATTGTTCCTCCAAATGCAGTAAGAAGCAAATGTTTGATTACCTCCAGTTTTTTATAAGTTTCCATAATATTTGGTTTTAGTTCTCTTTTTAATGAATGGAATAAGGGAGGGTTAACATCGGTTGAAGAAATTTTTGGGTAAAAGAACAATCCAGAAGAATAAAATTCCAAGAAAAATACCTATGTAGTAAGAATACTACAAACGCTTGATTTCCTTGGAATTATCACATTTTTTGAAGATGAAGGCGTACAAAAAACGTTAAATTAGCCCTATCCATTGTTAACCTTCTCAATAGTTACACATTAAATGGAAAATGAAAAGGCAGAGATAACCCTTGAAGACTTAAGAAAAGGTTCTGACAGTGTACTTAAAAAGGTATACGAAGAGAA
>QIJL01000391.1 GCA_003232435.1 Flavobacteriales bacterium
ACAAAAAATGTAATGGAGATTACAATGGTTAAAGCACTTAAAAATTTACCAAATAAATAGTCCCTCTTTTGTATCGGAAAACTATATAAAACACTATGCGCATTGTCTTTGTAATCTCTATAAATAGTTGCACCAATAATCGCCGGCAATAAAAACAAGAAGAATTTATTAAAATACTCAAGTATATAATTTATCTCATAAGGGGAGTTTAATAACCGCACAGGTTTTGTGCCTACGGAAGCGTCATCAAAAACTCCAGATGAGCCAATAAAAGCAGTTCCTGCTATAAGAAAGAAAACAAGTGCATAAATGTAGGTCGATGGTTTTCTTAGCCAATACTTTAGCTCGTATAAAAAGATATTTTTAAACATAACGAGGTTAATTAGTATTTTTTAGAGCAATGAAGTACACATCTTCCAAGTTGGGTGTTGTATATTCAAATGATTCATTGGGCTTTAAAGATGCATAAACTCTAATATTTAAAGAATTGTCTTCGTTGTAACCAGAAGACAAAACGGCATGCTTTTCTTCCATCATTTTTAAATCATCCCGTTCAATAGTCGTTGTCCATATGTTGCCTTCAATAGCTGCTGTAGCCTGAGATGGAATGATTTTTTGTAAAATGCGGCCGCCATTCATAATAGCCATATCTGTACATAACTCTTTTACATCATCTACAATATGGGTAGAGAAAATAACAGTATTCTCAGTACCAACATCACGAAGTATATTTAAAAACCGATTGCGTTCGGCAGGATCTAATCCGGCGGTAGGTTCGTCTACAATAATTAATTTGGGATTGTTCAATAACAGTTGCGCAATACCAAAACGCTGTTTCATTCCACCGGAATAGTCACTTACGCTTTTTTTCTTCACATCATACAGGTTGGTCAACTCCAGGACCTGTTGCACTATGGCCCGTCGATCTTTTTTTGATGCAATACCCTTGAGTATAGCGAAATAATCCAGTAGTTTTTCTGCCGATATTTTTGGATACACCCCAAAAGATTGTGGTAAGTAGCCTAATATTTTACGTAAGACCATGGGGTTTTCCAGTACATTGCTACCATCAAACGTTATGAGTCCGCTGTCCGGGCTTTGCAGGGTTGCAATTGTCCGCATCAATGTTGATTTCCCCGCTCCATTGGGACCCAATAATCCAAACATTCCCGCTCCAATTTCCAGGTTTAGATTATCTATGGCTTTTACGCCGTTATTATAGGTTTTTGTAAGATTTAAAATGGATAATTTCATATTAATAGGTATTTTTTTTACAAAAAGTAGTTATCATATAAAGTAATTTTTTCTCCTCCTCCTTATCCAATAAGGATACAAATTTGACATAGGGTACGCTCTCTTGAAAAACCTTTGCATTTGAGGCACAGAAATAAGCTTTTGACAATACGCTACCTGCGGGATAAAGTTCCTTTCCCATACGTATTGTTATAATGACAAGGCAAATTAATATGTTCAGTACTACTTTTCTCATGGGAATAGTTTCATAAAAAGTTATCCGGTCAAGATGTATCCTGACTTATGGTTTAAGCAATTTATGTATCTATTCTTGGATTACAGTCCCAATGGAAGCGGTGAGACTATTTTACATAAAGATTCCCTTTTTGTATTCCACCGGAGAAATGCCTGTTTCTTTTTTAAAAGCCCTGTAAAAACTACTTTTCGAATTAAACCCGCAGCTATAGGCAACTCCTTCAACAGAATACTTGGTATATTCCTCTAATCGCAAACTTTCTTTTACGGCCTCTACACGATATTGGTTAATTAGATCATAAAATGAAACATCCATGGACCGGTTTAAAAGTGTGGATAGTTTTTTATCCGTTGTTCCAATGTGTTCTGCCAGGGTACTTAACGTTATCTTTTGAAATAAATAAGGTTTTGCATACGTTAAAACATGTTCCAATTTTACTTTCAAAACATGAAGTTCTTCTTCTGTTGCATAAAGATGCGAATTGCCATTTTTCTTCTTTGTTTTTTTAATTTCGTCGTTTATTGAACCTCCGGGCAAATATATCATGGATTGCTTCAGGCCATAATATCCCAAAAAGAAGGTCAATAGAATTAAGAAACTTATTGATATTAAGCCCAAATCCCAAGTAACCGGTGGTCTATTAACAACATAGTAAAAGAGTAACGATAAGAAAGCTAATTAAGAACTTTTTCAACCATCCATAGCCAGCATCGTTGAAATTGGAATAATTGAATCTCATTGTGTTTTTAAACTTCGAAAACGACCGTAAGGAGAAAAATATATAGGTAAGAAGATATACATCTTTTACCAACGCCAAATAACCGGTGCCCTCAAAAATTTCAGTATAACTAAATACAGTCATTTCAAAATATTCTCCAAAAAAGACAGGAGCTGTAAAAAACAACCAATACATCAGAAATGGTAAAAAATGAAGTAGTTGATTTTTAATCAGATTTTTGTCCTTTATAAAGATGGATTTAATATAGATATATAGTAAGGGAGCGATTAGAAATCGTATTCCATCTTCGAAAAGGTTAGCAAATAAGAACAGTGATTTTAGTTGATGCAATGAAGCATAAAACGTAATAATGATGATTAAAATAAGGCTCAATAAGACGAAAAGTATATTTTGAGATACTTGTCTTCTTTTTGAGATCGCAAGCATAAATAGGATCATTGCTATTACCGCAAATCCAAATACTAAAATAAAGTCGGCTAGTAGTCGCATGGTATGTATGGTATATAGGTGTAGTTCCCATAAAATGGAAAACCAAGTTCTTTGTCTAAATCCTCTGCGCAACAGAAGAGGAGAAAGAAGGTTCTTTTACTCCAAAAATTAAGACAGCCCAATAAATAGACGTTTAGAATGTTTAAATGTTACAAACCCATAAAATGCAGGGAACGAAAAACTTAATGAATGGGATATGTCCATAAGTTTATCCGTTTAAAAATGAAAGGTATGACCGTACTTTAATAAAACTGTCGGACCATTGCTCACGGGTAAGTTTGGTATTGCTTTGAACCGGTGGGCGCTACTCGACAAGTAGCACTTTCATATAGTAAAGCCACCGTACTCCCAATCGTCTAAAACTCGATTCTATAATTTATAAAGGGAATCAATTCTAGTTGATAGCTTGTGCCTATTCGACCCGTTACCCCATCATAAAAAATAGTATCGACATTCAGCCTATTGGTGACATTTTGAATATCCAAAGAAATACGATGTGCCGCTTTTGGGCGGTTGAGACGATAATAGATACTGGCATCTAACCGAAAATAGCTATCCAATTCAATGGTATTTCTCAATTTTTGATTCAAGCGGACCTCTCCGGTTTGGTCAAATATCTCCTGATCAATAGGGGTGGCCCTTTTACCTCCATTCAAAAGTGTCTTTGCATTTACGCCAATAGTATTGTTTTGCTTCTTGCCAACTGTGAACTCCTTCCCTCCTACAATAGTAAAAATGGTAGAAGGGGATAAAATCTATCAAAAAGAAATAATAAGTAACTAACTACTGACCTCTATAAAGTTAATTGAAAATATCAAATCAGTCATATTATAGAATATAGCCAAAAACTATTCTTTTTTGTTGGAGTTTTATTTATTGTACTTGTTGCATATCGGCTTGGTGAAGCACCCGTTGTGGAAAAGGAATTTCGATTCTGGCTTTATCGAATCGAAGTTTCATTTCTTCCATTACATAAAAATGTGCAGGCCAAAACATATCGTTCTCGGCCCAGAACCGTAACGTTAGATTTACCGAGCTATCGCCCAATTCCCCTACATAGACTTCAGGCACCGGTTCCTTTAAGATATTTTCGCTAGCAGCACATATTTCTAGAAGAATATCTTTTGCCTTTTTGATATCTGAGCTATAGCCAATACCCACATCGATTTTATCACGTCTGGTGCTTTCGGCATTGAAGTTGACAATATTATTGTTGCTCAATTGACCATTGGGAATAATAGCGACCTGGTTACCGAACGTGTTCAATTTGGTGGTAAAAATGGTAATTTCCTTGACATTGCCGTCTACACCTTGAGCGGAAATAAAATCACCGACCTTAAAGGGTTTAAATAGCAAGATCAAAACACCACCCGCAAAATTCGACAGGGACCCTTGTAGGGCTAAACCAATGGCCAAACCAGCCGCACCTATGAGGGCTACCAACGAAGTTGATTTCACGCCCAACTGAGTGATGACCAAAACAAAGAGAATAGCCTTTAGCGCGATACGAATAAAACTTTGTAGAAAGGTCTCTAGTGTAGGGTCGTAGTCCTTTTTGTCAAAAAACCTTGCAACAAGACGATTGATCATACGCATCAACCAAATTCCAACAACCAATATTATGAATGCCAGAATTAGATTTGGCAAAGCCTGCCAAAGCCAATTGATCGCATTGTCGATATGTTTCTGATAGTCAGTTAATTCTTCCATTTAGATTTTTCTGTTTTTTTGTTCAAAATAACTTAACAAAATTAACCGATTGGTTCTAGTGTCAAGTCAAGCTAAAACCTACGTATGATCCAATGCATCTTTTGCGCCATACCGTCGTTAAAAAATAATTGCGTAGCTACGGCTAT
>QIJL01000424.1 GCA_003232435.1 Flavobacteriales bacterium
TCGCCGGCTGGAACAGGAAAAAGAATGAAAATGAAAAGTTTAGACGCCTAAAGGATACGGAACTCCATATTATTCAGGGAGGTGCAAACGGAGAAATTGATCAATTCAAATATGTGAACGAATTGTACGAAGCGCAAAAAGACATTCTTGTGGGCAAGGATGGCAAAATCAAGTTGTTGGAATCTGAGTTAATGCGATTACGGAAATCGGCTGGCATGCAAATTCCCTTTGTTGATATAAGTTCTGAGGCCCGTGCCAACTACGACAACCTGATTTCGTTGAGCTACGCCCCGACGATTGTTACCGATTTCAGTAAAACCGATACCATTCCCGTTTTTGAAGTCAAATGGAAAAAAGAAGCCAAAAGAGTCGATACCGAAAAAGATGCCAAAAAACTTTCAGGTTGGTTGAAATTAAGACTGAAGAACGATAAGATTCAATTGCGGGAAGTTGCCGATTAATGCCATTTGGTTTTCTTTCGGTATAAAAAAGAAGTCCTGAGATGATTTTCTACGATTGTTTGATTGGGGAGAGAAATTTGATTTTTTCGAACAACGAACAACGAACAACGAACAACGAACAACGAACAACTAATTCCTCTCTTCAATATACATCTGCCGCACTTTCTTAAAAAGTTCGGAGGAATAGACAAAATCGGTTACGGCTTCGTTGTCTGTCTTAAAGATTTCCTTATTAGTGCCTTCCCAGGCTTTTAGGCCATCCTTTAGAAAAACGATTTTTTCCCCGATTTCCATGACCGAATTCATGTCATGGGTATTGACGATAGTGGTAATATCGTATTCCTCGGTAATTTCCTTGATCAGATTGTCGATCAATATAGCGGTCTTGGGATCAAGGCCCGAATTGGGTTCGTCACAGAAAAGATATCTAGGGTTCATAACGATTGCCCTTGCAATTGCCACCCTTTTTTGCATTCCCCCTGAAATTTCCGAGGGAAATTTATGATGCGCGTCCACTAAGTTGACACGCTTTAGCACAAAATCTACGCGATCTTGCATTTCCGATGGCGACTGTTCGGTAAACATCTCCAAAGGAAATTTTACATTGCCCTCAACGGTCATCGAATCGAACAGGGCACTGCCCTGAAACACCATTCCCATCTCCTGCCTCAGATTTCGCTGTTCATTGCCCGAAAGTTCGGAATATATCTTTCCATCATAATTGATAGTCCCTTCTTCGGGAGTGAGCAGCCCTAAAAGGCATTTCAAAAATACGGTCTTGCCAGAACCACTTTGGCCAATAACAAGGTTGGTCTTTCCGGTCTCAAAAGTGGTAGAAATGCCTTTTAAGACGTGGGCCTCTCCGAACGATTTATGTATGTCGTTTACTTCGATCATTATCCTAGGAATAATTGGGTCAAAACCAGGTTCAAAACGATGATCACAACACTCGTCCAAACAAATGAGGTCGTGCTGGCCTTGCCGACTTCCAAAGCACCTCCTTTCATATAAAATCCGTGAAATGATGGGATGGTCGCCAACACGAATGCGAACATTAAGGTCTTGATGAAGGCATAGGTCACGTGAAACGGAATAAAGTCTAATTGCAGCCCTTCAATAAAATCGGCGCTAGTACCGTGCCCGCCGGAGACACTTGCGATCCATCCACCGAAAATACCGACGTACATGGCGATAGCGATTACAAAAGGATATAACATCAATGCCACGATCTTAGGAAAAACCAAATAGTTCAAGGCATTGACGCCCATGACCTCCAACGCATCGATTTGCTCGGTAACCCGCATTGTTCCGATGCTCGAAGTGATATATGAACCTACCTTTCCGGCCATGATGATAGAGCAAAAAGTAGGGGCGAATTCCAATATGATCGATTGCCGCGTGGCGAACCCGATCAAGTATCCCGGTAATAACGGATTGGTAAGGTTCAACGCCGTTTGAATGGCGACGACCCCTCCTATAAAAAATGAAACGAAAATAATGATGCCCAACGAACCGAACATGAGTTCGTCGATTTCCTTTAGGATCAACGTCTTCATGATTTTCCATTTGGTCGGTTTTTTAAAAACCTCCCTGATCATAATGGCATAGCTGCCGATCGATTCGAAATAGTTCATGGATCGCTTATAGGCTTCAATCTGTAAAAATAGGAATATAAACTTTCATTGGTCTCAATCGTTAGTTGAAACTATGTATTTTCAATGCAAGTCCGCCTTGGGCGGATTCTAAAAACACTTATCGCTTCTTTTTGGCCAGAAGCTGGATGTGGGAAGCTGGAAGACGATCGTTTCCGTCTTTGGTCTTCGGTCTTCGGTCTTCCATCTTCCGACAAAACCGGATATTTTTCAAAAAACGAATTCCATTCGTAAAGAAATCTATGTACTTGCAGTGCATAGTGGTTTAATCATGCTCCGGTAACACAAATTGTAATCAGTGTTGGAGAAAAAAGCTATACTATTGAAAATCAACTTACTGTTGAATTTAAACGCAAAGTTCGCCAAGATTTACGCAAGGTTCGCAAAGTCATATTATATTGGTTTTAAATATTTTCTTATAGCCTCTTTTTGCGCATAACGTCGTTTAAATTTTCGTTCTGATACTCAAGAGGTCGATTCTAAAACTTGATGCTGTTACCACGAATTAAAAGTATAATTCTTTACTTTTACCGAATCAAAATCCACCTTATGCATTATAGAATGTTGAAGTCGTTTCTCTTGATCTTTGCTTTGGTAATCGCTTCAAGCGAAGCGACGGCGCAGAAAAAATCGAAGAACAGAAATCAGGTAAAGAGCACTGAAATAAGTACTACCCCCAAATTAGTGGTCGGTATTGTGGTCGATCAGATGCGCTATGATTATCTTACCCGCTTTTGGAGCCATTACGGGCAAGGCGGGTTCAAACGAATGGTCAACGAAGGCTTTAACTGCAAGAACCATCATTTTAATTATGCGCCTACAAGTACCGGCCCGGGGCATGCTTCGGTATATACGGGGGCTGCTCCTGCAACACATGGGGTCATTGGAAACAATTGGTACGATAAAGTGGCCGATAAAGAGGTTTATTGTGCCGGGGACGATAGCTATAAATCAATTGGCACGACATCGGATGCTGGCAAAATGTCGCCGCACCGCATGTTGACCACTACCATAACCGATGAACTAAGATTGCATACCCAAATGCGGGGCAAGACTATCGCAATCGCTTTAAAAGATCGAGGGGCGGTGCTGCCCGGTGGCCATACCGCAAATGGGGCCTATTGGTTCGAGGGAAAAACAAATGGGTATTGGATTACCAGTAGTTTCTACATGAACGAGCTTCCGAAATGGGCAATTGATTTTAACAACGGGCGGTCCGTTGCCAAATACAAAAAAGTATGGAATACCCTAAAACCAATAAACACTTATGCAGAAAGTTTAATGGACAATAATGCCTACGAGGGGTTGTTCAAAGGAGAAACGGCACCGATCTTTCCGCACGACCTTCCCA
>QIJL01000279.1 GCA_003232435.1 Flavobacteriales bacterium
GAACGAGTAGATATCGTCATCTCCCTTACCACCTTCTCTATTTGAAGCGAAAAACCCTTTCTGTGTTTCTTCATCAACGATATATGAAAAATCGTCCTTATTGCTATTTACGGGTTGTCCAACGTTTTTGACTTCCCCAAAACCTTCCTCCTCATTATATGCTACCTCGAATACATCGAGTCCGCCAAGCCCGGTATGGCCATCCGAGGAAAAATACAATTTCTTTCCATTGAAGAACGGAAACATTTCTCTTTTATCAGTGTTGATTTCAGGGCCTAGATTTCTGGGTTCTGAGAAACTATTGCTATCCATCACGTCAACTACAAAAATATCGGTATTGCCAATGCTTCCTGGCATATCGGATACAAAATAAAGTTGCTTTCCGTTAGGACTCAAAGCAGGGTGCCCCGTTGAATATTCATCGCTGTTGAAAGGTAATTCTATGGCCTCCGTCCACTCATCGCCCACTTTTTTGGACATATAAATTTTTAGGTTGTTAACGCCATTTTTGTCTCTTTTCAATTTTTTGCCATAATTGTTCCTTGTAAAATACATTGTGGTATTGTCTGAAGAAAAAGTAACCGAAGCTTCGTGATACTTGGTATTTATTTTCTTTGAAAACTTAATGGCATCTTTTAAATCTTGCGATTCTTCATTGATTTTCGCCACATATAGGTCAAGGTAGGGCTGGTCGTTCCACTTATATTTTCTTGTGTTGAAAAACGAGGAGTCTTGTGCCGATGCAAAAACAACTTGAGAAGAATCTAGAAACATCGGCGAGAAATCGGAATATTCTGAATTGATCGCTAGATTTTTGATTTCGAAGTTTTCTTTTGTTGCCAGTATATTATCTAGGACCACTTCATTGGGCAATGGCTTGTCACCAAGGCTCGAGTTGGTGAGGGCATCCTTTTGTACCGTTCTATTGTAAAGCCTCATCAAACGCTTCGACCTGCCGTATTTCCCCGTACCTTTTAAGGAGTGGGCATATTTAAAGATATTGTCAGCCGACAATTCTTTGCCGTAATTTTCATAAAGAATATTGTACCATTCGTACGCCTTTTCCATATTGGTGTTGTAATAATGGGCATCGGCGACTTTTTGGATAATATCCCTTGTATAATATTTGTCTCCCTTCAGTAATGCCTGCTCGTAAAGTTCGGCCGCTTCGGCATACCACATTTTATTGAAATAGTGATCCGCCTTTTGGATCAATTTACTTTTATTGGAGGTTTCTTTCAAAGCAAATGTGGGAGTAGGTTCTTCAAAATCGACATCTTCTAATGAGTCGCTTTGCTCGTTTAAATCTGGTTCTGTAGGTGAAATTCCTTCAGCTTCAACGGCAAAACTGGCAGCGCTTTCCTCAACGACGTCACTTATTTGCTCACTATTCACAACTTGCATGACCCAAACCTCGTCTTTGTAGCGACCCTCGAATAGAGTCGTGCAGCCCTGAATTGCTTGTTTCCAATCGGAATAATATTGTAAATAAACGTAGTTAAGACCATTCTTAGGGTTTTGAATGGATCCTGGTTCAAAGTCTTTTTTCTTTAGCTTCTTGATAGCCTTATCCCTGTTTCTTGTTTTACTGAATGTTCCGAAAATTATATAATATCCGTTTGACGTGTCAGGAAGATCGCTGAAAGTACGATGGGCAATATTGTTCTTATCGGCAGCTTCTTCAAATGTCTCTTCTTTTGGCGTAAAGGAAGATGAATAAGAATCAGGTGTATCGCCATCATCGAACTGAAGACCGGCACTCAATGATTGTTCATCAAGTATATTTTCTTGACCAACTTGAGCTGAGAGCACGAGCGCAAATAGAAGTACGTAGGCGGAAAAAAGCTTTTTCATGATTTGGGTTATTAGAAAAATCTAGGGGATTTGAGCTTCTTTTCTTTGGATATCAATTGGAACCTTAGAAAAATCTCATGGGTTCCGGTATTATAATTGTTTAGCTCGTTAATACTGTAATCATAGGCGTACCCAAGGTTGAATTTTGATGAGATTTGAAAACCAAAAAGGGCACTCAAAGAATCGTCCCACCTATAGTTAACGCCCAAATTCAAAGTTTCGTATAAAAGAAAGTTGGCCGAGACGTCTACTGCCAAAGGAGCGCCCAAAACCTGTTTGACAAAAAAGGAAGGCTTGAATTTCAAATCAGGATTCAAATCAAATACATACCCTCCTACCAAAAAGAAATGCATTCGCTCCAAGGCCTCGGCCTCTTGAATTTCATCGTAACGTTGATTGGTAAAGACATTGGGGGTTGAAAGGCCTAAATAGGCTTTTTTGGTATAGTAGAATATGCCCGCCCCCACACTTGGTAATAATTTACTGTTGATGTTCTCGTTAAACGCGGCATCAGGATCTCGATATCTACCTTTTGACCAATCTAAGCTAAAAAAGCGCACACCTGCTTTGAGGCCCAATGCCAGTTTGTCCCCTTTGCGATTCAAAATCAACTGGTGTGCGTAGTTGCCATCGATATAGGTTTCTTGTGAAGGCCCCAAAACGTCTTGACGTCTTGAATAATGGAGATGCCAACACCGTCGGATATGCCGATGGGAGAATCTATACCGAACGTTATGGTTTGTGGCGAGCCTTCAATGCCCATCCACTGGCTCCGATATAATGAAAGAATGGCCAAATGGCCCCTTGAACCGGTATAACCTGGGTTTACGGTCATGGTATTGTAATTGTATTGTGTAAATTGAGGGTCTTGTTGGCCATAGCCCACTGCGGACATAATCAGCAAAACAAAAATAATTTTATATGTTTCGAAACTTTTCATTATTTGCTTTAAAGCCGATTTATCGCAATTGGAGTTATCTCATAATGTATAACCAACCTGATTTAGGCGGTGTTCCACTATCTCCTGGATTTAGGGTGTAATAATAGGTGCCGACCGGCAGTTCTTCGGAAACGTTAATCGTTGCGCGGCCCATTGAGGTTCCATCCCAGCTATTGTCATATCCTTGCATTTCAAAAACCTTCGTCCCCCATCGATTGAAAACCTGAAGTAGGTTATCGGGGTACTGTTCGATGCATTCAATAAAGAACACCTCGTTGGCGCCATCATTATTAGGGGAAAACTCGTTGAATACCGTAAGACATTCTTCTTGTGTAATAACAACACTGGCCTCAGCTCGGTCATTTGACACATTATCGTCTATTTGGTCCAAATAAATCAATTGGGCAATGTTCGTATAATCCTCTATTTCCGTCACTGTTGTCGTCATTTCCAGGGTTGCCGAAGTTCCGGCACCTATCAAAGGAATATCCCAGGAGGAAATGGCCTCATCATAGGCTCCTATGTCCGCTGTTTGTGAAACCATGCTGAAGCCGGCAGGAAGCACGTCTTCGATAGCGATGTTCGTTGCGCCATAGGCACTGTTGTTGATGGCGTTAATGGTAAATACTACGGTATCCCCAATAAATGATTGTGACTTATCGACTGTTTTGGTGATTTCCAAATCAACCGTTGGTGACACTATGGTATAACTGGCCTCGTCATCCTCACTTTGATCACCATCATCATTGTTTGGGAACGAATTAGGGTCAAATTGATCGGCTGTAGTAATTTGGGCCACATTGGCATACTCCCCGGCAACATTCGCAGGCGGATTTATGGTCACCTCGTAAGAGAAAATTTGGCTGCCTACCACAGCACTTGGCAGGTTCCAGGCAATTGTATTTCCAGTGGCCGCCCCACCATTATTTATGGTCCCTATAGTGTAGCCACTAGGAACGATATCCTCAATTGTTACATTTGTACCGATATCAGGACCTGAATTGGTCAATGTAATTTCAAAGGTTACCGTATCCCCTGAATTTGGTTGTGTACTTGAAGTAGCGCTCAGCGACTTTGTCAGACTTATGTCCGCTGCAATAAGGGTAACCAATGCATTGTCCTCATCATCCTCGCTCTGGTCACCGTCATCGTTGTTCGGGAA
>QIJL01000529.1 GCA_003232435.1 Flavobacteriales bacterium
ATCATAGCCAAGGATACTCCAAAAAATCTCTACGAGCATCCTAAAGATCTATATATCGCATCACTGTTCGGCGAGGCAAATAAAATTCCTGTCAACATTGTAAAGACCTACGCTGACACGAAGCGGAGAATTATCGTCTATGCCCATGAATTCAAGGTCTCGGAAAAGTCCGGTTTAGAAGTAACCGTAAGCAACTCATATTACAAAGGCGGATACTATCTGATCGAAGGAACCTACGAAGACGAGAAAATACATTTCAACCATCACGAACCGATGGAAGAAGGCAAGGAACCATCAACCAGCGCTTAGAAATGTAACCATGGTTGATCAACGCATTCTTCAAGAATTAAAATTCAAGGCCGTTCGAAGCAGCGGTTCGGGCGGACAGCATGTGAACAAGGTTTCGACCAAAGTAGAGCTTTCTTTTGATGTTTTGAATTCGAATGCCCTTTCTGATGCTGAGAAGGAACGAATAAAGAAAAAATTAAAATCCCGATTAACAAACGAAGGAATATTAACCCTTCATGGAGACTCAACTCGAAGCCAGCATCGAAATAAGGAATTGGTCATCAAACGATTTTTAAAGTTGCTGGAAGAATCTCTTAAGATTCCTAAAAAACGTAAAAAGACCAAACCTTCAAAAAAAGCCGTTGAAAAAAGATTGAAGTCGAAGAAAAAGGCTTCCGAGAAAAAGGGAAATCGCAAGAAACCCGATTTGGAGTGAACCTGCCTACCGGCAGCTATGGTGTACCTACAAATAGTAAGGTTTTTGTGTGTTCCTTCCCCATGTACGTACCGGACACAAGGGAAAGAACACAGGTTTCCAACCTCCGCAATCGACCCACATCGATTAAAAAGATGTGGGTACACCGTAGCTGCCGGTCAGGCAGGTTTGATTTTTTCCAGGGCACCTATTTATTTTTTACGCGAAAAATTGGGTGGTTATAATGAACTACCCCGAGGCAGGGCCATCGAGGTATCAAGCGGAAAAAACTTATTTTTAGTTTTATGAAAACCATCCGTTTTCAAACTTTCCTCTTGACCCCGAGGTAGAACCTCGAGGAATTCTTTAGATTAAGTTTCATAAAACGTTAATTTACGAAACTATTAAGAGACTGTTTTGCGATTTGATAAAAAGGGGAAATCTCGTAAAACGAACGTTTTACAGAACTAACCAATTTCCAAAACCTCGATATGCGCTCCGTTAAAAACGACTTCGTCCCCCACCGATCGCCCCAAAAGCAACCGCCCTATTGGCGTGCCAATCGAAATGCAGAAAATAGAATTTTCAGCATCCACGAATTCACCCGCCGAAATTGAAATAAAATAAGTGGCCCTTGAAGTTTTTACCAAACTGCCCAATCTCACTTTGTCTGATTTGGCATCAATATTTACTTTAGAAAGTACCTGTTTGGTGGCCTCCGCATCCGCGAGATGTGTCCCTAGTTTCTCTCGTTCCAATTGAAGCATAGCCCTGCCCGTTTCGTGTTTATCCCCCGCACTGCTTTTCGTTTCAGAAGTCAGTGATTCCTTTATCGAAGCGATGCCATTTTGAATACGGGCAAGTCTTTCCTCAACAAAAAATCCGCAGAAATTATAAGCGCCTTCTTTTTGATTCATACATGGTTGCAAGAATAACGTGAATTCTATCCTTCGAAGTGATAAAGGTCTGCCAGTTTATATATCAAATAGTTGATTACGGAAGATTCCCTCTTACCTTTTTGAATCATTTCTTGAACCACTATTTGGTTTTCAGCTTTAAAGAATTCAAGGTCATCAGTGCCATATTCACTAAAGATATTCCAAGATTTTAACCCCTCGAGCATTTCGCGATGGGCATGGTAACGCTTGTTTACCAATTTAAGCTTTCTGTCGAACTCCCTGCTCTTCTTTTTTCCTTTTTTAAGGGCCATGGCATTTCGAAGAATATATTCCTTTTCGAGCCGGTCATCTGCTTTTGCCGCCTGAGCAATAATCCGTACATAGGCTCTTCGAACTAAAATATCATACTTGGCTTCGAAATTCGACTCCAAATCGACCCTTCTTTCACGAGATCTTGTGTCGTCTAACAGTACTACATCTTCGCTGCTAGCATAAAAATCTTGGTCTATCGCCTTGGTCGATTGAGAATCTTCGCTCACAAGCGCATCCTGCCAAGCTTGGGATTTCAATACTTTTTGCCAAGCTTCTGTATATCTTATTTGAGAGGTGGGTTTTGTAGCCGTACAACTTCCCAGAACTGCAATAAGCAATAACATTGAGCCTCGCCTGAAGGCATTCATAGCTTTTTTCATTTTCATACAGTGTTTCCCTTAAGGTGTTGTTCTAAGACACCCTTTCAACTAACCAAAACACAGTAAGCCCATTTATTTCATCAGAAATGAAATGAGTGGCCCAATCCTACCTTGTAGAAGAGCCGTATTAATATTCAAAAAACAGATTTAGGGGAAAGGGCGTAAATAGGGCCCTTTTTTTGTGGGGCAGACAATATAAGAAGAATACTGGTTAGGCAAAGGAAAAATATCAAATAAAAAAAACATTGTTGTCCGGCAAACTTTTTTAAAAGTTTAGACAATGCCCGTAATCATTAATCATCAATGCTGAATCGAAACTTGACACCTTGCTTTTGAAACTTTATACAACCTTCAGGGATAGCTAAGAAATCACCTGGTAGAGCTATTGATTTTCAAATAGC
>QIJL01000635.1 GCA_003232435.1 Flavobacteriales bacterium
TCCGGCATGAGTTTATATTATAGCATCCAAAGTACGAAATTTTGATTTTGAAGGACATCAGTCCTAAAAAAAATGCAACTTGATTTGCCGATCTTATCGGGATGGACGTAACTATTCAGCCCCTCTCTTGTCATTCCGAGGCACCTGCCTGTATCGGCAGGCAGGCGAGGAATCGCTGCGAATGCTTGTTAGGGTACTATTTTGGAATCGGTGGCCGATGTCGGTACTTGTGCTGAGTATTTCGACTTTAGCCTGTCTTGAGCATAGCCGAAAGGCTCAATATAGCACCTGCCGAAGTATTGGCAAGAAGGCCCCTGTTTGCAGTTCAATACAGGTGAAAGGGAGTGTCAACGCTCCCAAGGGATTCCTCACTTCGTTCGGAATGACAAAGGGGGGGAGAAAGCACTTCGGCTGAACAGTTACAGATGGACTTACTTTGGTGGTAACTTGTGCGGAACCTTCTGAAATTTATGTCTCTTTTTTTTGCATAATCTTGTCTATAGGGTTAATTTGTAACACCCCCGACGAGAATTTTGGTCAATGAACATCTATATGAAAAAGCACTACTTGATTGTTTTGTCTATGTTGCTACTTGGTGGTTGCGCGACCCAAAAGACAAAATATGGCGATCCGCAAAAGGGTCAATTAGCTCCCGCCTCAGATACCCCATTGCATACCTTTTATTTGATCGGCGATGCCGGACAATCTCCTGAAGGAAAATTAAACCCTGCTCTAAAATTGTTCAAAGATAGATTGGCCAAGGCCGATAAGAATAGTACCGCTATTTTTTTAGGGGATAATATTTATCCTGCCGGGATGCCCTCGAAAAAACATGAAGACTATAAGGATGCAAAAAATAGTTTGGATGCCCAGTTAAAAGCTTTGGAAGGATTTAAAGGTGCTTCCCTGTTCATACCTGGAAATCACGATTGGTACTCCAAGGGGCTTAGTGGTCTGAAACGACAGCAAGAATATATCCAAAAAGCTTTAGACAGCAAAAAAGTGTTCTTTCCGAAGAACGGCTGCCCTATTGAAAAAATAGATATAAACGATGAGGTAGTTGTCATCGCCATCGACACCGAATGGTATTTGACGAATTGGGACAAGCACCCCAACATGAACGACGATTGCGAAATCAAGGATCGTGAAAAGTTCTTCGAGGAAATGAAAGGGTTGATCAAGAAAAATGCCGACAAGACCACGATCATCGCTATGCATCATCCTGTAACAAGTTATGGCCCCCATGGTGGTCAATTTTCAATGAAGCGACAGTTGTTTCCGGCAAATAATGGTATTCCAATACCCATTTTGGGCACTCTCGCAAATATACTCAGAAGAACCGGCGGTGTTTCTAGAACGGATTTGCAAAACCCGAGATATAACGAGCTTCGAAAGCGCCTTGTTACCTTGGCCCAATATTCTGAAAAAGTAATTTTCGTATCCGGTCACGAACATTCACTGCAATATATTGTCGAAGAAAATACCCCACAGATCGTTAGTGGATCAGGAGCTAAAAAAGGAGCGACCAGATTATTGAACGGCAGTAAATTTTCTTCAGGAAAGATGGGCTACGCCAAATTGGAAGTGTACAAAGATGGGTCTTCCAATGTTTATTTCTATGGAGTGGACGGTGCCGAACAGGAAGAAGATCTTTTTGCTACACAAGTGTTGAATGCAGATGCAAAAAGTGATGGAAAACAATATTCCAATGACTTTCCTTCGGAGGTAAAGGCTTCGATTTACACCAAGGAAGAAACCGAAAAAAGCGGGTTTTTCAAATGGTTTTGGGGCGAACGTTATCGTGATGTATATTCCACAGAAGTTTCCGCACCGACCGTAGATCTCGATACGTTGTTCGGTGGACTGAAAGTAGTTCGAAAGGGTGGGGGAAATCAGTCGAAATCATTACGGATGGTCAATTCTGATGGAAAGGAATATGTAATGCGGGCACTCAAAAAAAGTGCGGAGATCTATTTGCAGGCCATGGCCTTTAAGGATCAATACGTTGTGGGCGATTTTGAGGACACCTATACAGAAGGTCTGTTAGAAGATTTTTATACGGGATCGCATCCATACGCACCATTTACTATCGGAAAATTGTCCGATGCCGTTGGTATTTACCATACCAATCCGACTTTGTATTACGTTCCAAAACAAAACGCCATTGGCGATTACAATGATGAGTTCGGCGATGAATTGTACATGATCGAAGAACGTACCGACAGCGGTCACGGCGATCAAAAAAGTTTAGGGAATGCGAATACCCTGATCAGTACCGATGACCTTTTAAAAAAACTCCGCAAAGACGAAGATTTTATTGTTGACAAAGAAGCCTATATACGTGCACGCCTGTTCGATATGATGATCGGCGATTGGGATCGCCATACCGATCAATGGCGTTGGGCCGAGTTCAAGGATAAGGAAAACGGAAAGGTGCTATACAAACCCATTCCGCGAGATCGCGACCAGGCATTTTCGATAATGGGCGATGGGTTCTTTATGAACCTGGCCACGAGAATGGAAGGTTTTGATGAAGAAATACGAAGTGTAAAGGGCTTTAATGGGTCGCCAAAGACTTTTGCATTGGATATGGTACTGCTTCCCGAAACCGAACTCAAGCTTTGGGAAGAGCAAACTGCCTTTATCCAAAAAAACCTGACAGAAGAGAAAATAGATAAGGCTTTTGAGGAGTTTCCGAAGGAAGTAAGAGATGAAAACCTTCCTGTAATAAAGAAAAAACTATTGGCTCGCAAAAACAATTTGCTCCGAACGGCAAGAGAATATTATGGCATTATCAATAAATTCTCGGTGGTCGTAGGAACGGATAAGGACGACCTTTTTACAGTAACGGGCCTTCCCAACGGAAAAACGGAAGTCATTGGAAACCGTATAAAAAA
>QIJL01000329.1 GCA_003232435.1 Flavobacteriales bacterium
CCGTAGCGATGCTATGCTTGAAAATTTTGCCTCGTTCTGCATCAAAAATAGGGCATAACAATTCTAACGACATATTTCAAAACAGGCTCTAAAATGTCAACCCTTTATATTTCGGAACAACAAACCCCTCCGACCTGGCCGCGCTACGGCTCGCCCACAGCTCTCGCTGCGTCGCCCCTTGAAAAAAGGGGAGGAGCTTTTGTTCGGTTTTATTTATCCCATGGCTCGGTCGCAAGACCGTTGAGGTCATAGACCACATTGCCTTCTCTAATGGTCAGCTCGCATTCCAGTTTTTGGTCGCCCTTCATTTTCTTTTTGGTCACATCTATAAATCCGAAATCGCCCTTTCGCAAATTCAAAATCGCCACATCGGCCACGGCGCCAACCGACAAATGCCCAAGATCTTCGCGCTTGATTGCTTTGGCCGAACTCCATGTGGTTTGTTCAACTACCTCCTTTACCGTCATGCCCATGTTCAAAAATTTCGACATGACATTGACGATGTCTTTCATACCACCGTTCATGCTTCCGGTATGCAGGTCCGTGCTAATCGTATTGGGCTTGAAACCTTGCTTCATGGCGGGCACGGCCTGATCGAATCTAAAGCTACCTCCACCATGGCCCACATCGAAAATAATCCCTCGCTTCTGAGCGGCAAAAACGAAATCGTGTACTTTTCCATCATCGCCTACCACCGGAGTGCGGCCATCAACATGTTCCATGAACAATTTCTCCAGGGAAAGCTCGGGTTCACTATGCCCGAAATCTATCATCACGGGAATATCGGCCAGTTTTCCAGCTTCTACGGCCTTTTCGGTGGGGGTCCAATCAAAGCCCGAATAATGTGCCAGTTTCACACCTACAACATGATCGGGATATTGTTTTGCGACCATGGCCGTTAGTTTAGGATCCATGTCGGCCACGTTCTGCTCTATTGTACCGCCCTTCATGCCGGAGCCCACAATATTCAAAAAGGAAAGCACCCTGGTCTTAGAACGGTCGATGACCTGTTCTTTAAATTGCCTGAAATTGCGCCAACCCGCTCCGCCTACATCGACAATAGTAGTGACCCCGCTCCGAAAACTAAATCCATCAGGTGGTAAGGCGCTATAGCTATTGCTTAAATAGGCATCCGCTTCGGTACCATGGAAGTTATGGCTATGGATGTCCAATAGACCGGGAGATACGAAAAGCCCCGTTGCGTCGATTACTTTCTTAGCCTTGTTCGCGGAAATGTTCGAAGAAACCTCGGCAATTTTTCCATCTTTTATTGCGACATCTGAAACCTTATCGATTCCATTTTTAGAATCGATAAGATGCCCTCCCTTAATTAGCATATCAAAATTTTGAGCGCTCACTCCTGCTGTAATCAAGAGCATTATTAAGGCCATGAAGATTGAAATTCTGTTTGCTTTCATAATACTGTTATTGATTAGTTTCGTTTATTTCTGTCTTTTGTTCCCCAAGTTCTTTTCTATGTGATGCCACTTCACCTATAGTGATTTCACTGGCCTCATTCCCAAAATTCGATCTTATGTAGGTGAGGACATCGGCAATTTCTTGATCTTTCAAAAAGCTGTGCTGTGGCATGACTCCGGTATAGGTCTCTCCATTAATTTCCATACTGCCTTCCATGCCCTGCAATATAATTTTGATAAGCCTTTCTTTATCCCCGGTCACCCAATCTGTATCGGATAGCGGCGGAAACCTTCCTTGGGCACCACCACCATTTGGCTGGTGACAAGCACTACAGTAGGTATAATACGTTTGTTGCCCCCC
This sequence comes from Flavobacteriales bacterium, assembly GCA_003232435.1. GTDB lineage: Bacteria > Bacteroidota > Bacteroidia > Flavobacteriales > Flavobacteriaceae > Aurantibacter_A. Next base: position 1,780 of record QIJL01000329.1, read on the forward strand.
TGAAGAGACATCCTTAAAAAGATTATCTTCAATCTTATGAGGAGTACGAATATGGGTGGCCGATTTCCTTTTTTCCATTTCGGCCAGTTGTAATTCCCCAAAATTGTTTTTGTCCCCTTCAAAAGTGATCTTCCATATTCTTCCTATAACGGAATCTGAAAGATACATGGCCCCTTCGTTGTCAAAAGCGATTCCCATAGGCCTAAATGCGGCATCTTTGGTATTGACAATGGGGTCGACCCCTGCAAAGCCATCGGCAAAAACCTCCCATTCGCCATTTGGTTCCCCATCTTTAAAGGGAACAAAACCTACAATGTACCCAGCCTGTGGATAAGGGCCACGGTTGGTGGAGCCGTGGAAAGCGATGAAAGCCCCATTTTTATAGCGATCGGGAAATTGGCCGCCTTCGTAAAACACAAGGTCATTGGGCGCCCAATGGCCCGGAAACCCAACTAGGGGGTCGTCAAATTGATCACAACGCCCGATTATTTCTCCATCTCCACCGTATTCGGGTGCCAGTACTTTTTTCCCTTGCATTTGGTCATAGTAGCAATAAGGCCATCCGAAGTCAGAACCTTCGGTTACACGAATAAATTCTTCGGAGGGCAGAACGGCACTTTCCCAGGGCGAAAATCGCTCGGGAAACAACCGCAAAAGGTCGTCACGGCCATGCACGACCACATACAGATTTCTGTCTGCCGGATTCCAATCCATCGCAACAACACTTCGAATTCCCGTAGCATATCTATAGCCGTCTTTTTGGGTCTGGCCCAACTTATTGGCATCAAATCGCCAAATACCCCCGTGATCCCGCAACTGCGGGCAAGGATCCAGCCCTTGTGCACCGGGCGTTCTTTTTGGGTCCTGACAAGCGTTCGACGGTGCTCCGAAAGGCACGTATAGATGACCCTTGTTGTCGAAGGCGATCGGTTTGCCGATGTGCTCGTGCCGGCCATGCTCATGATCATCGATAACGATGATTTCCGCTTCGCCCTCCGGAACCATACTTCCAGATTTTAGCTTGTACCGATAAACCGCCAATTCAGAGCTGACATAAAGGTAGCCTTGATATATTCTCGTGGCCGTTGCATAATTTCCTCCCGGCAGATCTCCAAATTTCTCGATAATATCGGCGGCACCATCACCATTGCTATCTTCAATAGCGATTATTCCTGCTTCGGAACGGTATTTCCTTAGCTTGCCATAAAGGATGCCTTCATCGGAAACCGCCATATGCCGCACTCTTTCTTCAACACTGTCGACCATGATTACGGATTTAAAACCATCCGGAAGCAGAAGTCCGCCATCCTTGGGTACTTTGC
>QIJL01000227.1 GCA_003232435.1 Flavobacteriales bacterium
TAGTACTTCCTTCGCTTTTGAAGTAACCGACCGAAATACAGATAATCTTGCCGAATTCGGCCCATATGCCAGCACGGTCGTAAAACTCTTCTGCGGTATATTCTTCTTTTCGTTGGTATTTAGATTTATGTTCCCAAAGTGCCCTCAACTCATCATCAAGCTCATCAAAATTCGCCTTTTGGGGCACCGTCTCGATATCAAGAAATAGAACATTCTCCAGATTGATCTTGGCTAACATCATTACTGTTGCTTTAAAAAAGGCTACGGAATGGGCATAATCTATAGAATTGCGTTTTAGAGACTGTTATGAAATATCTCGATTATTTTCTCCTGCCTGCTTCGTTAAAATTTTAAACCGTCCGCCTGAGGCGGATGCTTTTGCCACCGCCTCGCCCATAGCTTTCGCTATGTCGTGTCTCGTTCTGCACCCCTGCCTGGCGGCAGGCAGGAAAAATAGGCCATAACCCCAAAGTCTCGGGGCTAACGACATATTTCAAAGCAGTCTCTTATCCTAAAAACCCAGATCCGTAAAAATCATTTCGACTAAAATACTATCATTTTTTGATTCGAAGGCCATTTCTTACACACTTGATTCTTCTTTCAGGATTTTCTGCTTCTTTCTAAATTTAGGAATACCAAAAACAAAGCCGTTTCTTAGTGTCCCATATTCCCATTTTAAGTAACTTTAGAAAAAAAGCGTTGTGAAATTTGAAGCTAGAATTCTACTGATACTTCTTGTCTTTCAATTTAGTGGATGTACTAAAGATGATATACCGGAGGCGGCCACGCCCAAAATGCTAAATTTCACTGCAATTGGTGAAGGTGCTGAAAGTATATATCAATATGATTTTGTTTCTTTTTCGGAAAATGGCTCGCTGACCGACCTTACCAAAGAACTCGGACTTGGGTCGGACTACCTTACCCTAAGAGAGGTAGGCGATATGCTGACTTTTTACAGCTTCGGTTCTGGGAGCTTTTCGGCACGGCAATGGAACACTAAAACCGGAAGCAAACAGACTTTCGAAAATTTCTATGCCAGCAACGATGAAAGGGCTATAACATGGGGTGCAAATAATGAAGAGTTGCTGTTTCTAGGCAACTACGCTCCGAAAGGCTCTAAAAATCTGGGAGTTCGTACAATAGACCCCAACGACGGTTCTGAAAAAGACCTTTTTATAGAAAATGACATTGTTGAGGGCTATCAACCTCTCTATTATAAGAATAAATTGTTCGTAACCTATTTGAACGACGAAGCGGAATATCATATTGCCGTGATAGAGCCTACTACAAATTCCATTTTGACCAATATGAATTTAGGTGGATTCTCGCCCAGTATTCTGATAGATGACCAAGGCAATTTTGTGATTGTTGAAAGCAAGGACGGTGGAGGCAATAGTTATTCACGCTACGACATCGAAACGCTTGAATCGATTGACGGAGGGTCTTTTGAGCTAAGCAGGTCTTTCGTTCCGGGATATTTGAATAGCGAGTTTATAGATAACAAACTTTACTTCCAAAACCTTTATGCCCAGCCATCGACCCTTGTTTTCGGTCCTGCCATTTACGATTTTGAAACGAATACCGAGACAATTATTGACTTAGTCGGAATAGTAGCCCATTTTCAGGAAGAAAACAAGACAAGTATCGTGCCCATCTCTCAAGGATACGATCCAACGAGCGGGAGTTTTTTAATAGGATATGGCAATATTGATAATATCAATGAATTGGCGGGCGGTGTTCTGGCAATTTCAGAAAAGGGGAATCTAATAGGTCATGTAGAACTACCTTTCGTACCCACCTATTTTGTTAAAAGCACACTTTGAACGGCTAAAACTGCAAACCGACCCAATGGTCTTTTTTCAGATACTCGTTGAATCACACACGCTTAAAACTACCTAGTAATTACGTAAAAGATCGGTAAAAGAATGAAATTTATCTAAAAAATCGCTATCGTTTCTAAAAGACAGACTCCTTGGTCTGTAAAACTCAGAAAAGAGATTGCTGTTTTACCGGACTCTCATGGTCTAAAAGCCATTTTTTACGATGAAGTCCACCTGCATAACCGGTCAAGGATCCGTCGCTACCAATGACCCGGTGACACGGAATTACGATCCACAACGGATTTTTTCCGTTGGCCGCCGCGACAGCGCGAATAGCCTTTACATCGCCCAGGGTTTTCGAAAGTTCGAGATAGGATGTTGTTTTTCCATAAGGAATGTCAAGAAGTGCGTTCCAGACCCTTTTTTGAAAATCGGTACCCTGCGGATTCAGATCAAGATCGAAGTTCTCCCGCTTTCCTTCAAAATATTCTTGCAATTGATAGGATGCGTCTTCCAGTGGTTCGGGAATAAGGTCTGTCAATTCTTCCTCGACATCCAAAACGGTGATGGAATTCAGGCCGTTTTCATCGCCTTCCAATTTTGTAATACCCAAAGGAGTTTGTATATAGGCGGCTTCCATTACTCCTTTTTAGCTGTTTTTTCGACCAA
>QIJL01000058.1 GCA_003232435.1 Flavobacteriales bacterium
CCCATACCTATAATCTTATGCTTCGGAAGATCAGTGGTCTTATGAACTAAATAGGTCATTGTATCCATCGGGTTACTGACAACGATCATGGTAACATTGGGCGAATGTTCAATTAAGCTAGAAGAAACCGCTTTTACAATACCTGCATTGATACCTATTAATTCTTCACGGGTCATTCCCGGTTTTCGTGGAATTCCAGAAGTTATTACGGCAATATCACTATTCGTGGTTTTAGAATAGTCTCCTGTAGTTCCTGTTATTTTTGTATCGAAACCATTTAGAGATGCGGTTTGCATTAGGTCCATTGCCTTTCCTTCTGCGTACCCTTCCTTAATATCCAATAAGACTACTTCTGAGGCAAAGTTTTTAATGGCTATATATTCTGCACAACTTGCGCCAACTGCACCAGCGCCAACTACGGTAACTTTCATGTGTTCGTTTTTATTGGTTCTTAAACCGATTTTCCGCCTAATTAAGATGTCAAAAATACTGATTTTAACAGAACAATGAATTTTATCGAAACATTAATCGGATAAAATGATTGTTTCATCGATCGACAAAATACGGCCTTGTTAAAAAAATAAGTCTTTCAACGAAGAAAACGATAAAATGGTGCAGTACATCGAAATGCACAAATACAAACCCCTAAGCACCGTTTTATAAATGTTCCCAAACCTGAAACCTACTCAAATGAAACGATTATATTCATTGGTAGCCATATTGGCTATCATCTTTGTATCAAACTGTACAAGGATACCCGAAAACGACGATCCCATTATTGGGATATGGAATGACACGAGTTTATCCCTAACCGCCAAAACTGGCGAACCTGCACATCACGAATGGACATTTAATGATGCGTATCTTGGAAGATACCAGAGTTATAAGAACAACAAAATGGATTTTAAAACTGATTTTAAATGGTCTGAAGAAGATGGTGTTTACACCATTTCATATCCCGGAACCGACTTGCCTCTTGATATGGTAAGTATGAAGGGTTCGCTTGATGGCGATATGCTGGAATATCAAAATGGAAGTCTACTGGCCATAAGAGAATAATGTAACCTACTCGAAGAAGCCCCCATAGATTTACTTCTATTTAAAACCTTGACCTCTGCTTACAGAGCGTCAGGGTTTTTTAATTTCATGACTATCTCAGTCCGAGATTAATACCGGCCGAAATATTATTGAATTCTGCGATTGTGTAGTCAAAATTCAGTCTAAAAAAGCCGAGCTTTAGTTTTGCGCCAAGATTTGCCCGAACCCCTTTGGCTTCATGATTCAATGAAATAGGGTCTTCATAAGTCTGCTGAAAAGGACCGGACTGTACAATATAGGTTCCTAAAATATCGGTTTTCGATTTGCCCGTCATATATCCGATCCCGGCGTAGAAATTTATTATAGGAAGTTTTGTAGATGCCACAGCTTGAAAAACCCAAGTGCTCATATCTACATCTATTTTTTGATCCGATCCGGCAATAATATTGGTTTCCGTAAAATCATAGGTTGCATCTAAACGCGTATAACCGATGACCGCTGACAACCGCACCGGAAATCTTTTTCGAACAAGTGGGGCCAAATGGTGTGTGAACTCATGTTGAAGACCGAAACCATAAAGACCATAGCTACCGCCCTCTGCTTTTACCTTCGGAAAAAACCTAGCTTTGATTTCCGTACCTTGTACAAGTCCGATTCCGACTTGTAGAAATGCAGATGGAATGAAATTAATGTCTTCGGATGCGAGGCCCGGAGGCAATTCGAAATCTTCCCTGAGCGTTGTTCCGGGTACTGGTTCTCCTTCCACATAAACAATGATTCCTTCTATATCTCCCAAGGCGGAAGAAACTATTTTTGAAGTACTTCCGTCATCGAATTGTAGATTTTCGTAATCGGCCGTATTGAGCGTAAAAGTCTTTTTATCCTCCTTATTTTTATAGGGGGAATAATTGCCGATAATAGAGACCTCGAATCCCCCAAGTGGTTTTGATTCTCCTGAATTATACCATCCATTGGAAATACTATAAATCGCCCCCTCAGAAACCGGAAGCAGGTAGTCGTCTGTAAATCGTTCTGCATCGGCCAGACCCGCTGCAAGAAGTTCGTTGATATTTGATTGCGCAGTTCCCAAAAAACCAAATCCACAAATAAGTAGGAAAATTATGTTCTTCATCTTGATAATTTTCCTCAAAACTAAAAAACCCCGACGTCAAGTCAGGGTTTTTGTTGTGAACTGCCGATTTTTATACATCAATGTTCGCATAAGCGGCATTTTTCTCTATAAATTCCCTTCTGGGAGGCACTTCGTCGCCCATTAACATAGAGAAAATACGATCTGCTTCAGTGGCATTATCGATTGTGACCCGACGCAAAGTTCTGAAACCCGGGTTCATTGTTGTATCCCACAATTGTTCTGCGTTCATCTCACCTAGACCTTTGTAACGCTGTATGCCTACGCTGCCATTAAAGCTTTCGGAAATTTCATCTCGTTCTGACCACGCATAACGCTTTTTGTTTCCTTTTTTGACCAAATACAACGGTGGCGTCGCAATATAGACATGGCCGCCTTCGATCAACTCCCGCATGTAACGATAAAAGAAAGTCAATATCAAGGTCTCGATATGGCTACCATCAACATCGGCATCACACATGATCACTACTTTGTGATAGCGAAGTTTATCAAGGTTCAAGGCTTTACTATCTTCCTCGGTTCCAATAGTTACCCCAAGGGCCGTATATATGTTTTTTATCTCTTCGTTCTCAAAAACACGAT
>QIJL01000030.1 GCA_003232435.1 Flavobacteriales bacterium
GTAGCTACGGCTATGCTTATAAATTTTGCCTTGCCTAAAGAAAAAATCGCATAAAAATTTTAGTCACCTTTCTTACAAATCATCACACTAGCCTTGTTAACGACCTTGTTCTGAAAGTGTAATTTTCTACTCCTATTCAATCCTCAAAAAATCAACCATATTTTGATAATAGACCTTCTGTAATACAGCTTCGGAAAGACCCAAACCAATGGTCTTTTGGTTTCTTATTCCCACCGAATCGGTACTGCTCAAATACTGCCACCTTAGGTTGTAGTCCTTATCGAGTTCAGTGCGCTCTTCTTGAAGTTCGGTAACACTTAATGAATCTTGGGGAGTATTATTGCCATAGTCCGTTCCGAACATAATCCGGTTTTGATACTTTTCATAAAATGCCTTTACTTTTTTTGAATCTTGGCCTGCAAGGTCACCGAACCTTGCAGCGGGCTCAACGTACATATTCTTAAATTTGTCGAGTCGCTCGGCGATCATATCAACATCGTGCGACATACTGCCCATATGGGCGCAAAGAATTTGCAGATCGGGGTTGCTCGCGATCCAATTGTCCCTCGCTTCAATGATAGTTTCGTAGGTCGGAATTTCAGGATGCTTGAAGGCATGGTACCGCGGGTTCTGGGTGTAATACCCGTAATGCGGATTGTTCGGATCGTCGAGTGGTCGCCATGCCTGAACAGGTTCCCCGATATGAGCCATTACCGAAATCCCCTTTTCCTTTAAAAAATCCCAGATAGGTTGTAAACGTTGATCATCTATCTGTATGAAATTTCCGCTGGCATCTTTTGTGACCATGCCAAAATTCTTCCAGACCTTGACCATTTTGGCACCTTGTTCGATTTCTTTGGTCAAACGCGCGATTTCCTTTTCCGCAAAATCTGGTTTATCAATACCAACTCCGATCAAAGAAGAACAAAGCCAAAACAAATCGGGTCGTGCTTGGGCGAGCGCAACGTATTCGCCCCAACTTCTATTGATTTTGGCAGAATCTTGAATGGCAACGTCTACCAGTACCCCCTGCATATTCCATTCCTCAAAAAAGTCTTTTAGATAATCACGGTCGTGATGGTAATGAGCATGTACATCGATCTTCTTGATCGCTTTTTTATCGATCTCTACCACCACATCCTTTTCAACAACTTCTTTTTCGGCTTTTGGTTTGCAGGAAGTAATAAAAATGAATGCCAAAAATAAACAGATAGTGTTCTTCATGCTGTAAATTTAATTATGAGGTTCAAAAAATCAGAAGTTTATTGGTAGACTTTTTTCAAGGAAAAATAATTTTTGCCAACTGCCAACTTATTCCTCTTCAGCAGATGCGGCCTCCGTTTCAACGGTTTCTGCGGCTTCCCCGGTTTCTCGGTTCAGTTGGTTTTCCATAATGTTCAACTTTTTCAACTTGGCGTTCCAAGTCTCAAGGGCCTCTTTATGGGTCTCTATATTATTGAGTACATCTTTCACCAGCGGATTGTCTTCTGAAGCATTTGAAAAGAACTGCATGTTGTTCTCAAGCTGTCGCAACTCGTTTTTACTTTCCGAAATTTTTCGTTGAATAAAAATGCGTTCGTTATTGATGGCCCTTTCATTATCGGCATTGGCCAATTCTTTGATTTTGTTACCGTACTTCAAAAGCTCTGATTCTTGTCGACTGACATCCAGTTTTTTAAAGAGGGCATCTAATATCGTATTGAACTTTTGATTGATGTTCTTTCGTTTGAAAGGTACCCGCCCGTATGATTTCCATTCCTCGATAAATTGCTTGATCTGGGCGAGATCCTTGTCACGATCACTGGTCAATTTAAACTCCTTTAGTTTATCGAGGCAAGCCAATTTTTTGTCAAGGTTTTCGGTCTCTTCTTTTCGCGCACTGTTCTTTGAGGCATGAAGACGGTCGAAATAGTGGTTGCAGGCATTTTTGAATTCATGCCAAATCTTATCGGAATAACGTCGGGGTACGTGGCCTATTTTCTTCCACTCGCCCTGAATACGTTTCATTTCTTGGGTGGTGGTATCCCAATCTTCACTTTCTTTCAGTGAAACCGCGATCTTCAAAAGTTCTCTCTTCTTGTTCAGATTATCGTGTTGTCCCTTTTTTAGATTTTTATAGAAAGAATTTTTGTTTCTGTTGAAGGCACGAACGGCTTCCTTGAACTCGGCCCAAGTCTGTTCGTTTACTTTTTGGGGTACTTTGCCCGCCTTGAAAAAGGCATCGCGTAGTTCTTCGATCTGCTTGATTTGTTGCTGCAGTATTTTATGACTGTCGGCGACGTTCGAAGCTACGGTATTGATAGAGGCAATAATCTCTTTCTTCGTTTCAAGATTTTTTTCGTAAGATGCATCAAGTTCTTTGTAATGATCTTGACGCCTTTGGTGCATTGCCTTGGTCGCATTGCTAAAACGTTCCCAGATTTCTTCACGATGTTCTTTGGCGACCGGGCCGATTTCTTCCTTCCAGAGTTTATGAAGAACTTG
>QIJL01000113.1 GCA_003232435.1 Flavobacteriales bacterium
GGCGCTCTTGTTCTTTTTTGAGCTGCTCAAAGACCAAGGGGTGTAATATTTTGTTGAGTCTTTCCCGTTTTTGAGCATCCTGGAAGATGATCTGTCCCAGTTTTCCACGGTTGATTTCGCCATCGGCATCAAGAATTTGTTTACCGAAAGTGTCGGTGACCTCCAGATAAGCTTTGTTTCCCGCAAGGATCAGTTCATGGCAGATCTGATCTGCATCGACAATGTGGGCCCCTTGCGTTTTAAAAAAATGGGTAACCGTGCTTTTCCCACTCGCGATGCCGCCTGTTAAACCGACTAAAATCACCTTAAATGTCCCTGCGTTTCAGGCGAAATTATAACACAGTCCCGGAGGGTGGATTAAGGAAGCTCGGATTAAGTCATGAAGTTTTTTCGAGGCTGAAATGACCACTTCCCAATGCAAAGAACCCGCCGGGGTTCATGTCACTGCCGCCTGATAGGAAGCAAGATCAGCTTTCTTTCGTTAGGCCTACCTCAGTCCGACAGGCTCTTAGCCTTCGTTTCGCCTACCCCCCTCAAATGGGGGGATTGACGCGGTTAAATGATCATGTTAAAAACCACGTTATCCACACATTCTTTTTTAGTATTTTAACCGGAATGCTTACATCAAATTCCTGATATTAGGACGCTTGCGAGGTCATTCAAAGTGAATAAAGATTCACTGAGTGGTGTTAAAAAGCGGAAGGTTTGTAACGATCCACGAGATCTGGTCATTTACATCACTTGGAACCATCGAAGAGATCCGCTCGAAAAAATAGGAGAAGCTTTTGGCATACAAAAAGACAGATATTTGAAAAAGCTCCTTGGGCAAATTGAAAATAAGTTACATAAAAGCCAAAAGCAGATTTGACCCCTTTTCTACACAACCTCGGAAAGATCCAAAGATATGGTTTACAAGCTGCCTAAAAGCAGAGAGAAGGGCACAAAAACGATCAAAAGAAGCTTTTAGCGTATGATTGAGGTATTTTAAAAGAAAATTCAGAAAGAAGATTTTTTGAAAGAGAAATAATAGGGAGTTTTCAGAAAAATTGAATAAATCCCAGAATACGAGACCTCTCAATGAGGTTTTTCTACAGGCTCGTTGGGTCAAGTGTAGGAAATCTGTCGTCGAAGTCGGCCATCACCATGCCTCCAAAGTTTAGGATCTAGACAAAGGTAGACGATGGCTAAATTTACTGTTCTGTTGTCCGTTGTGATGTTTTTAACCTATGGATGTACAGCTATTCATCCCATTAAGTTGTCTACTGAAGAATTGGGTCTGCTCAAACAAGAAAAAGAAATACGAGCCGTACACTACAAGCCTTTCGATATTTTGACTTCACCTTTAGGGCCTAGTATCTCTATCAAAGATCCTCTAATACGAGTAAAGAGGGAATTCCTAAAAACCATCAAGAATAAACTTAATCTAAGCAATATTCGCGTAATTGATGGTCATAGGTTCGGGTATTCCTCTATTTATATGGGGGCTTCCTTAAAACCCTTAAAGAGGACTTTTATAGAAGGGTTAGTTTTTGATTTTGGTTCAGTGGATTGGAATCTTAGAATGTATCCTGGTTTTAGTTTAGATTTTCGAAAGAGGTCTCATTCACTCAGATATTCTGTGCATGTCAGGCTTGTTCGTGTTGAGAATCTCCAAATTATTTGGCAAGGCACCTGTAACATCGGGAAAAATTCATTGGGGATTTCTAAATATCCGGTGTACGTTGAACCGAAGGAAAAAAGGCAGACAGGCAGTGAACTAACAGAAAATAACAACACGATTTTGAAAGCGAAGGGTCTGGAAGCAGCTGACATTTGTGTTAAACAGCTGGTCGCTCAATTTTTTGGAGGTAAGGGTAAAGACGATCTATGACGAAATTAAAAATAGAGAAAGAACTAAAATTTTTAATTTCATTTTTTTCTCTATTTCTAATCGCTTTATCACAACAAGGGTGTGCATTTTTGACCCGTGTCACCTTCAGCGCTCCGCATTCCGAGGAGGCTAGCCAAGAGCACGATATGGTATACGGTCTGCAAACTGGGACTATCATCTCAGGAGAATATGATGATGTTCAATTTTCTCTAAATGCCATAGATATTTCCGTTCATGCACTGAACCACCAAGTTGAAACGGTTTCTTTTGGCCCATCTATTATAATTCCTCTGCCCATTATTCCGTGGCCTCCTGGAATTGTTGGTCTATTCCAAACTTCTAATGAACCTCTTTCTCCCCTAGTCTTGGAAATGCGTTTAGACCCTGAAGGGGAAACGTTCTCTTTCAATCCGATGAAGGTAGTGCTTGAAACAAGCGAAAAGAGAAAGGTGTTTCCCTTTGGTTTTGAGGGTCCTGTGTATGGTCACCGGTATGGTGGTTGGCCATGTCTGTTGAAAGAAGAACCAGGGCAGGCTAAAAATAAGGAAGGATCAATCGATCTGTTTCAGTGGACTTGCTTTAGGTTGAAATTCGATATTGTTACTTTTCCTTTAGAAAAAGAAGGAGTACCTGTTTCGGTTCCCCGAATCTATTTTAAAAGAGGTGTTTCGTGGCGAATTCTTACGGCACCGTAAATGAAGTGAGAAGGGGTCAATGAGAAGGGGTCAAGTCTGCTGTTGGCTTAAAGGTTGGATTTGTATTATTTTCATGTCTCGACCTTTACGTCTTCTGTATCCTGGTGCCTGGTATCATGTGATGAACCGAGGACGAAACTGGGAAGTAACTTTTACCTCATCTGAGGACTATCTCAGTTTTGTTGAATTGCTGAAAGTAATCGACTTCTCTTTGGGGGATTCGGGTCAGGCTGACCCTATTTGTATATTTTTCACAAACTCAAGCCTTAAAAGTCAACAGCAGATTTGACCCCTTTACAAATTTGACCCCTTTACAAAGATAAAAACGGAAAAAAGACGTTTTATCAATTGATCAGCCCTACAGATATAAAGTGCGTTCGGTACATCAAGATCAAGGGATCTTTC
>QIJL01000294.1 GCA_003232435.1 Flavobacteriales bacterium
TATTATAAACATTCTGCGGCAGTGCATTTTTCAGGTTATCCAGGTTGCCATCGTACCAATATTGAAAAATACGGTAGGTCAGGTCAATCAGTGTATTGTTGCTTTCGGTATGCACCTGCTTACGCAAAAAGTGGATGAGCTTGTCCTCGCGATGCGAAATTTCATCCATGGTGGTAGTCACTTTACGGATTTCACCTTCGGCACCGATTTCATTAAAATAAACCGGAAATATCCTTGTCAGCTGTTTAACCTTTTTATAAAAAGGGGCAATATTTGAATTTAATATTTTGGTTATCTCGCGCTGGAAAAGGTCGGTGTCACTGATAAAAATACCGCCCAGTTTCAGGTTGACAATCAACGCCGAGAGAAGGTTCTCCATTTGCGATTGTGAATATTCAATCAGCTCAAGCCAAATCCGTATATTTTTGATGTGATTTTCGTTGACGTGAAGTTGCCAGTCTTCGTTCACATAAACCATTCCGGGTGTTTCAAAACCAAAATGAATCAGTTTAGATGGGTAATGAGTAACCTTTCGTCAGAATGGTCGATATCAATTACTTTCTTCCCTACCGTAAGCAAAATATCGAGAACAGCAGAAGTATGCTTGGCTTTAAGATCTTCGAGGCGTTGAAACAGTTGATTAATAAAATCCGTAACATCCTCTTCCTCAATTTCTTTCATAGTCTGAACCAGCATCTTGTTGAGGCGCCAAATAAGTCTTTCTTTCTGGTCGTGCATTCCCTGCAACCTGAGCAGATAAAAAATGAAATAAAATTTCTCAATAAAAGTGGGGAAAAGCGTAATAGCATTTGAAAACCGCTCACCTATCTCGTCAAAATCAGGCATAATATCTACCATCTTCTGCCACTCTTTCATACTTTTCAGTTCGGTGCGTAATTTCTGAAAATAGGCTTTCCCTATTTCATTTATCAGAATAGACCGGTCAATTTTCAGGGCATCTGTTTTCTGATCTATCCATTCTTCCACACGGCTGTCGTCTTCCCAAAAGCTGATGATGGCTTCATAAATATTGTATATCAGCTGCAAAGCCATCTCCCTGAAACGATCATCAGTGGCAACTTCTTTCATATACCGTTTAAAATAGCGCGAAGCCTCAATGTAGCTTACCTCATTGCCCGCAAAGCTCCCATGCAGCATATTACAGCAGGTCATTAAGGTGTTATGAAAATCTTTTTTCTCATTATGTACATTCCTTGTAAATTCGAGCAAAGTACGGAGAATGAATGTTTTCTGAGAGGTGCTTACCTGTTTGTCATTGAGCAGGTTTCCGAGTAGTTTCAGAGGAACCCGAAAGGCATTTTCCGGATCCTCCAGCCCGATATAAAACCAATAATCGGTGATGAGAATCTTCCGCAGCTCCTCAATGACAAATTTTTTATTACTAAAGGGATGCTGATATTCAATAACGCAATCGTTTGCACGTTTGTGAATTCCATAGTACTTTTTTGAGAGATTTATAAACCCTTGATAATCAGGCGGTATTTTAATATTGCGATAACGCGTTTCCGCCAGGTTGGCTTCGAGGGCTTTTGAGATGAATTTTTTTTCCATAGCGAGAAAATGTGTCGTAACTTTTCACTTCTTTTATTGGTATTTTTGCATCCTCAATGGACATTTTGACAAATGTAAAGCTTATTATTAAAACTCATTAAGGAAATTAAATTAAAAAAAACTAAAGCCATGACAAAAATTAAAGTTGGTATCAACGGATTTGGGCGCATCGGAAGAAATGTCTTCAAGATTGCCTTTGAAAGAGAGAATATGGAAGTTATCGGTATCAATGATATTACCGATACGAAAACGCTTGCCCATCTGCTGAAGTACGATTCGACACAGGGAAAGTTTAACGGGACTGTTCAGCACGACGAAGGGGCTTTAATTATTAACGGAAAAACTATCCCGATTACTGCTGAACGCTCACCAATAGAAATAAAATGGGCACAAACCCCTGATGTCGTAATCGAATCTACCGGAATTTTCCGTCAGAAAGAGAGCAACAAAGGCGGCTATGGCGACCATTTGAAAAATGGTGCTAAAAAAGTTATTCTTACCGTTCCGGCAAAAGACGAAATTGACAACATGATTGTTCTCGGTGTAAATGACAACGACCTGCGTGATGAGGACGAATGTATTTCCAACGCCAGCTGTACCACCAACTGTCTTGCCCCCATCGCCAAAGTTCTGAACGACAGGTTTGGCATAGAAAATGCATTGATGACGACAATTCACTCTTATACCAATGACCAGCGGATTCTGGATGCTCCTCATTCAGATTTAAGAAGAGCCCGCTCGGCAGCCGTTTCACAGATTCCTACCACAACAGGTGCTGCCAAAGCCGTTGGAAAAGTCATTCCTGACCTGGCTGGAAAAATAGATGGAATCGCCGTCAGAATCCCCACGCCAACAGGCTCGCTGGTTGACCTGGTAGCCAACTTAAAAACTGAAGCGTCTAAAGACGAAATTAATGCAGCCATGAAAGAAGCTGCCGAAGGCCCCATGAAAGGTATTCTTGAGTATTGCGAAGATCCGATTGTTTCGGTTGATGTGATTCACAACAGCCACTCTTCCATTTACGATGCAGAATCGTTGATGGTTCAGGGAAAAACGATTAAAGTATTGTCATGGTACGATAATGAGTGGGGATACTCTTCACGCGTGGTTGATTTGATTGACAAAATGTTGGGCTAATTGTAGTTGGCCCGGCAGTATGCCCGGAATCAGTTTGGCTAAACAATTTTGTTTCTCACAATTAAAGGCTAACTGATGTAAAGCAGAGAATTCTCTTGCCGGACAAAGTAAGATTTCTCATAGGTAATTTAAGTTAATAAATTTGATTGATAAGGGGTTAGTCGCAAGACCAACCCCTTTTT
>QIJL01000421.1 GCA_003232435.1 Flavobacteriales bacterium
TATGGCTTCCTTTTATAAATACCGATAAGATCATTCCGAGTTATACCTTGCCAAGAACTAGAATGTCTATCGGTGCCAGTGCCCAACAAAATATCGGACTTGACAAGCAGACCTTCAACACAGTATTAGGCTATAATTGGACTCCTTCCGACTTTAAAAAGCATAACGTCGAACTTTTAAATGTTCAATATGTCCGCAATGTAAACCAAGAAAGGTTTTTCAACGTTTATAGAAATTCCTTCTCGACATTGAATGATATAGCTACTGACGACAGCTTTTTTGATTATCGAAATGAAGCCCCTGAACTTTTTGAATCTCCCGATGTGGTACAGGATCCACAGTTGCTCATACCGGAAGGTACAAACGGTTTTATCGCTCAAATCGAGAATGGCACTTTAAGCAGCAGGCCGCAAGATTTCATCGATGTAACACGAATCAAAGAAAGAAGGGACCGTCTCACCCAAAACAACCTGATTTTTGCAAGTAACTACACTTTGAACCTTACCAACCGAGATGGTCTGACCGACAATCGATTTTATTCGTTTCGCTTCAAAGTAGAAAGTGCCGGCAATTTACTTTCAGGTCTTTCATATATTATTCCGTTCAATAAGGATGATAGGGGCGATCTTCTGGTTTTTAACGTACCCTATTCGCAGTACCTCAAAACTGAATTCGATTATGTAAAGTATTGGGACCTTTCGAAATCACAGGTATTCGCCCTTAGAACATTTTTTGGTATCGCCATACCCTACGGTAATGCCGACAACATTCCCTTTGTTCGCAGTTATTTTGCGGGTGGATCGAACGATATAAGGGCTTGGTCGCCCTATTCATTGGGGCCTGGTCGAACCAACGCCGTAAACGACTTTAACGAGGCCAATTTAAAAATAGCGGTAAACCTTGAATATCGCTTCCCGGTCGTGGGCGATATCAACGGTGCACTTTTCGCCGATGCCGGAAATATTTGGAACGTTTTCGACAATGTTGAAGATCCCGATGCCACCTTTAACGGGCTAGAATCACTTGGGGATATTGCACTGGGGACAGGGTTTGGCCTGCGTTATGATTTTACCTACTTCTTGCTCAGGTTGGATCTTGGGTTCAAGACCTACAATCCCGCGGAAGAAGCATCAAAAAGATGGTTCAGGGACTATAATTTCGCGAATTCGGTACTACAGATCGGGATAAACTATCCTTTTTAGTAACTTAGGTACCAAATCAAAATTACTAGATTGAATTGGTCTTTAAATATTCAATAATCAAGATTTGTGTACCCATGGTTTTTTTTGTCGTAGGCTGTTTTTCCTATGCACAAAATTCTTTTGTGGATAAGATTTATCCGTTGCAGCAAAACCCCGTCCTTAAGGAAAAAGTCTATATCCATACCAACAAAACCGCTTATTTTATAGATGATACGATTTGGTTCAAGGCCTATGTGGGCGATACGATCAATTACCCTTCGCTGGAGACCACTAAACTTTATGTCAACCTGCTCGATGCATCGGGAACGGTAATTTACGATAAGAACGTATTTATCGATAAAGGTACGGGGCAAGGCGAGTTTGAGCTTAACTCGGCCGTAAGCCCCGGAAAATATTACGTACAGGCCTATACCAATTATATGCGGAATTTTGGGGAGGAGTACCACTATCTGCAGGAAGTAACCGTTTTGGGCGATACGGTCGCGAAGGATGAAACAGGAGAAATCAAATATGATGTTCAGCTACTTCCGGAAGGCGGACACCTTTTGGAAGCCATTGAAAATGTAATGGGCATTAAGGCCATGATCAATGGGAAGGGTGCGGATTTTTCCGGGGAAATAGTGGATAACGATGGGAAACCGGTCGCCAGTTTTGCAAATGCGCATCTGGGCATGGCCCAGTGCAAATTTACGTACAAAGCAGGGGAACAATACACCGCCCGAATATCCATCAACGATACCTTGCTAAAAATCAATGTCCCACAAGCCTTAAAAAAGGGAATCGTCTTACATACGGATAATTCGGACGATACCTATTTGAATGTTGTTCTAAAAACCAATGAAGCGACTTTTTATGACCAAGTCTATTCAAACTATACACTGTTATTTCATCAAGACCATCAAATCTATGGGTTGGTCTCGGTAGCACGGCTTGATTCCACGCTAGCAACTGTTAAGACGGACAAAAGTGTTTTTTTAGATGGGGTAAATACCGTAACCCTATTCGAAGATGATCGCCCGATCGCCGATCGCAAATTTTTTGTGGAGAAAGACCGCAAAAAGGTCGTTACCGTTTTGGATAGGTTACAGGTTGAAAACGATTCCGTCACCTATAAACTCCGTCTATTGCGTCGCGATATGCCGGTTGAAGCAAATTTGAGTGTTTCCGTTCTTATAGAGGAAAGCAAGGCCTATGCCGAAAAACAAAACCTTCGAAGCGCATTTTTATTGACCTCCCATTTAAAAGGCAAGGTGGAAAATGCCGCTTACTACTTATACTTAAACGCGAAAAAGCCCAAAAGAAAAGAACATTTAGACTTGCTGCTACTAACACAAGGGTGGTCACAGTATACCTTGATAGAGATGATACGCAAGCTGAACCCCCGCCCAAAATTTGAATTCGAACATGGTTTTGAACTCAAGGGAGAGTTAGAAGGACCATTGCTACACAATCGATTGGCACTGATCGCCGATAATTATCAGGTCATCGACAAAGTAAAGTTGAACAACGACCGAAAATTCAGGTTTGACAGATTATTACTTTACAAAGGCGACACGGTCAAAGTATCGTATTTGAACTGGTGGGGCAAATTCATAAAACCCGAAGCACTCCGATTCGAGGATAAACCACAACAAAATGTCCCATTTCCCGGACTAAATCAAAAAAGTCCGTTATCAATGACCAATAGCACCGAAAAGTCACAAGACGACATACCGTTGAAATACGAGAAAGGCACGATAGCATTGGACGAAGTAATCCTGACCGATAGAAAATTGAGCCAACG
>QIJL01000462.1 GCA_003232435.1 Flavobacteriales bacterium
CCATAATATTTACCACAGCCTATGACGAATATGCGCTGCAAGCCTTTAAGTTAAATAGCATTGACTATATACTGAAGCCTATCGATGATGAAGATTTGGAAAATGCCGTGAAAAAGTATCGTTCGATGCAGCCGAAATCCCAAAGGTTGAGTCTCGACTTTGATGATATCAAGAAATTATTGGTAAATCCGCTTGAAAGGGAATACAAAAAGAGATTTACGGCTAGGGTAGGGCAGCACCTAAAAATCATCAACGCCGATGAGGTCGAATGTTTTTATAGCGAAAACAAAGGAACGTATGCAACGACCTCCTATAACAGAAACTATTTATTGGACACAACCTTGGAAAATCTTGAAGCTGAACTTTCACCACAAAAATTCTTCAGGGTCAGTCGAAAATTCTATGTCAATATAGATCACATAAACGATATCATTTCATATACGAATTCACGGCTGAAAATCAAACTAAATAACTTTAACGAACAAGAAATCATCGTAAGTAGAGAGCGGGTACGTGACTTTAAGCTGTGGTTGGAGTAAATAAGTATAAATTACTGATTAATAATTATTTAATAACCGAAATAGATTTTTATTATAGCATTAAAATTGTAGAAAATCACTTACTTTTATCTACTCTGTTGTCGTCGAATGAAGAGGGCAATAACTTCGGGATAAGCTTGATAAAAATGGGTAACAAAACGGCACCGCCGGGCAACATGAAAATGGCCAATGAAGGTATGGTTTTGAAAATGTCGATCAATTGATTTTGCACTTTTTTTTTCTCTTCCTCGTTAAGGTCTTTCACAGTTGATTTTGATAAAAGTGCCATCAATTCCTTACTTTCCAAAAGTTCTTTTTTGAGACGTTTACTGTTTCTTGAAATTAGTTTGTCAACAACCTTGGCCATGCTCTCATAAAATTGCACGGCCAAATTGTTTTCCTTTAGAAAAGGAATTATATCCGCATTTTTCGCAAAAAAGGCCGTTATTTCCTCTAGAGCCCTAACGATTACTTTTTTTTCAAAGCCTAAATCCCTTCCTATTCCATAAATAAATTCCGATTCTTGATATTCGAGTGTTTTATCCTCCCATACGGTAAGACAAGCGACATCAAGAAAATAGCGATTTTCCCATACAGAGTTGTTTGCCACCAACTTTCTTCGATACGAACCGTCGAACGTTTGTTTTTCAAACTCTACAAATGTGAGCGACGCCTCGAAAAGCTGGGCCAAGCGCTCGTCGTTTTTATTTGCTTCTTTTGAGGTAAGCGCGTGAAAGGTTGTGTTAATCGTCAAATATTCAAGCAATTGCGCCTGCCGCCGAATATCGTTCTTGTCGTTCAAATAGTGCTTATAGGTCAAGACATCAACAAACAATAACGAATTGGTAATGATACTGTTAAAGGTTTTGCTCAATACATTGTCCTCTAGGTAAACCCTGGAATCTATTAGCTTTTCAAGCTTGGCCGATGTTTTATTGCCGACAAAAAGCTTATTCAAAAAAGTTAGGCCTCCGACTTCAAGATCCTGATAAAATTCCAGTATGCTTCCTAAGAACACATTAAAGTCCGCTTCTTTCTCTTCAAACCTAAACGTGAAATAAAGAGCTGTAAGCAGATTTATCTTGGCATTTTCATCCTCTGAAAGTTTGTGCTCAGCGGTAATGAACCGGGGCACCTTGACATTTATACCATAAACAAAGCCAGTTTTTTTTAATCCGCCGTAGAGATCCCTAAAATTGGAATAGGCCTCGGGATTGTCCTTGATAAGGTATCCGAATTTGTCGATCCAACCGGGTGCGGAGGGGTTCATAGATTAGGTTTTGGAGCAGCAAATTAACACAATTTATAGGAGTTTTCGTGCATTATGAGCCACTTCATTTTGACGAAAACCCACCTCACAAGAGTTTTCGGATCAAGACCGGGAGCAGCAATAGATCAAGTACCAAAGCGGTCAAAAGTGTCACGCTAATGAGCAATCCTATGGTAATACTTGGCGTATGCACTGACAACAGGAGCACCAAGAAACCAAAGAACAGAATCAAGGTGGTGATGATCAAGGCCCTTCCCGTCTCGGCAAATGTGATTTTTAATGCCTCTTCCTTGTTCAGTCCTTTTGAAAGACAGATTTTATAACGTCCCAAAAAATGGATGGTATCGTCCACGGCGATTCCGAATACAATGGCGAAAACCACCGCTACGGTTGCCTCTAACGGAATTCCTAAAAAGCCTAAAAGTGCTGCGGCAAACAAGAGCGGTAATAGGTTGGGAAGTAGCGAAATGAGCAATAATTTAAAGTTTTTGAAGAGTATTGCCATGATGATAGCTACCAGGAGTAGGCCCAAGAGTAGGCCTTGTACCAAACTATCCTTTACATAATATGCGTTTTTGTCGAGCAAGATTCCGGTACCTGTCAATCTGAATTTGACCATTGTGGTATCGGTCCGGGCTGCCGTGAAAGAATAGAATTTTTCGTTCTAGGCCAACATCCAATACTTTGGCCGCAATTCTCGATTTTGTTTCATCTTTATTGACGAATTTGCCAAAGGGTTTTCGCGCCAATTTTTTGACTTCCCTTTTATAAACCTCAAAAGTCTCTTCTTTTTCGGGTAATATGAAATACTCGGACTTGTTTAAATTATTCGCTTTGTGCAGGCCCTTGTAAAAAGCATTGACCGATTGCACGTTTCGTATTGGAGCAAATGATTTCAGACGCTGAACGACTTTTTCGATTTCCTGGGCAACGGCAAAATCGGTGACTTTATAATCACTTTCTGTTGTGACGGCGACTTCCAAAGGTCTGAAGCCCCCATAATTGTTTTGAAAAAAATCAAAATCCTCGGCAATAGCACTTCCGGTCGGTAGGCTTTCTTTGATTTGGTAATTCGTATTGACTTTTGTGATGCCCCAGACGCAGATAATGGCAAAGACAAGACTTGTCACTAAAATCATTTTAGGAAATCGTTGCGTGAAATCGTTGATTTGCGTGAGGCCGATCGTCCATTTTGTCGAAATGTCTTTTTTAGGCAGTACCTTTTCTTTCTTTACCAAAAGGAGCAGGGTACAGGTAAAACAGATTACGGTCACAAAGGCGATTAATACCCCTATCGCCGAATTGATCCCGAAACCGCTTACCACACTTGACTTTGAAGTCAATAACGAAGCGAACCCTATGGCCGTAGTGACCGAAGTAAGCAGTGTTGAGATACCAACTTCTTTAAGGGTATGAAGCATGGCTTCCTCTTTTTCGAAACCGTTTCGCAGTTTGGCTAGATAATCGTCCATGATGTGAATGACATCCGAAGTACCCACGATCAAAAGTAGAATCGGGTAAAAAGAGGCCAAACTGTTCAATTCTTTTCCCAATAACGACAGAAGTCCCAAAAAAAGTAAAAGCGCAAGGATAATGGATGACATTGCGATCGCCACGACTACTACACGACGATATACCAGAAAAAGAATGAGCAATACCAACAAGGTCG
>QIJL01000317.1 GCA_003232435.1 Flavobacteriales bacterium
AAATCAAAAAAGAATCCGTTCACGAAAGAAGAAATGGTATTCTCTATTTGAAAGGAGGAGATTTGGCGGAAGAGCTAAAAGACTACAAAGCGGCCCAGATATTCGAACTGACCGATTATTTCGAGGAGGATTTTTTTAAGACCAAAAAATTAGTCTATTTACCGCTGAAGTTCAAGGGGTGATTTCAAGTTTTGTAGCCCCCCATTTACCTTTATCAATTGCATCTGATCATCATTTTTAGCCACCAAGATGTGCTTTTCGCCATTTATTAAAAGTATTTCCATGTCGCGAACGTCGCCTACGATTTTCAATCCGGATTCCATCATAGTAACAGCCTCGAAATTTCCTGCTCCATCCCCTTTGAGATAAAGCCCGAAACTTGAATCGTTTCGGGGTGTTTCAACCTCGGCATTATACAGGTTGCCAGCCAACACGACATCTAGATTTCCATCTGAATTAAAATCATCAACGACAAACTTATTGATGCTGGAAATCTGTGCCAATTGCGGTAAGGGCCTTGCCGTAAATTTTCCATTGTCGTTTTCCAGATAAACGCTTGCGAAAGAAGTGATTTTATAACTCAAAGCATTCTCAAGCATTTCTGTGGTATAGATCTGTTTTAAAGAGGCACTCGCAAAGGAATTATAATCTTTGAATTTATTCTTTATGGCGGGCATTTGTTGAGAGGAGCATTGCCGGCCACGCACTGGAAACTCAGTTTCTCCTTTCTTATAGCTTAATACGATGTCGGCTTTTTCATTGTCATCAAAATCATTTAAGTAGACTTTGAAAGGAGAATCTTCACTGGCCTGATATTTATAATTTTTGCCCAAATTGCCTACGATCAGATCTTGGTCGCCATCATTATCGAAATCTCCCTTTTGAATGTCGAACCACCAGCCATTCGATTTTCCTGGCAAAAGTTTTTCGGAAACATCTTCGAACGTTCCCTTATTGTTTTTGAAAAATTTGATAGACATCCATTCCCCGACTACCACTAGGTCCTCCCAACCGTCATCGTCAAAATCTATCCAACTTGAAGCGGTCACAAGGCCAAGGGACTTCAACTCAGGGAGTACTTTTCGGGTAGCATCTACAAATTTAAGTTCTGATGAAGTGCTGACATTCTCCAATATATATGAATCGGCAGGATAGGGGTACTTCTTGGGTATCAACCTGCCACCAACAAAGAGGTCTAGGTCGCCATCATGATCATAGTCCGTAGCGGTTACATCCAGTCCGCTGGTTCTAAGGTCGGGTAGGGCGTCTTTGTTGCGTCTGAATTTGCCTCCTCCTAGATTTTCATAGAGTCGATTTTGATAACCTAGAGATCCAGGTTCGAATTCATTGCCACCACTGGCAATATAAAAATCTTGGTCTCCGTCTTTATCGGCATCGAAAATGACAATGCCAAGATCTTCATAATATTGGTCTTCTTTGAGGTCGGGAATGGGCAGAACTTCAAAATCACCGTCCTTGTTCTGTATATAAGCGACCGGTGATTGGCCTACGGCCCCACCAACGATATAGTCGTCAATACCGTCGCCGTTTAAATCACCTGTTGCCAAGGCCGGACCTAAGGTCGAATTCTTATGGGGCAATAGAATTTCTTTGGCAAAATCATTGAACGGGTTTTCAGTATGTCGGAAGAGATCGACGGTATCGAGAGTATGAAAACGTTTTTGTCGGGCTATTTCAGTTCGAGATTCTCGACCGATTGATTTGGCTTCATCATAGCTAATTGCAAGTTTTTGATTGGCTTTTATATTCTGAAGTTTAGTAATAGATCCATTGGGCCACGTCACCAAAATGCTGTCGATTTCTTGAGCCGCGCCGAGGCCAAAATGAATCAGTGGGGAAACCGATGAGAGGTATCCTCTAACTGGGTTGTATTCTTGCGTTTGCATTCCGTCGGCCGTAAAAATCGAAACCTTGCTTCCGTTGGGCAGCACTTTAGCCGACCCTTTTAAATCAATGGTCAATTGATTGGTGCCCGATGAGTTGTTTCGATAAACACTTGCCGTATCCTCTAAATTATTGATGACCAGATCAAGATCTCCATCATTGTCGAGATCTGAATAGGCCACGCCGTTTGAAAAGGTCTTTTCCTCAAAACCCCATTCTTCCGTTTTTTTGGTAAAGGTCAGGTCCTGATTGTTTTGGAACATATAATTGCTCAATTTTTCTGACGGCAATTCCTCGAGAATCTTTAAGAGTCCGGCGTCCTCTTCCTTTGCTTCATAATCTGGAGAGTTTTCCATTTGAAAAATTCCCGATACTTGGCATAGAAATCCTTGTTATTTACATCCCTGCGAATGCCATTGGTCACGAAGAGATCTTTCCATCCATCATTATCGAAATCGGCCAGTAGACCTGCCCAGCTCCAATCAGTCGAGGAGACTCCCGCCAACCTTGATACATTACTGAACAAAGGAAGTTCTCCTTCTTCATTTCCGTTGTTCAACTGCAACGAATTCTGCATATACTGATGGTGTAAACCGATATCTACGGACTTGTAAAATGCAGCGGGATCCATTGCGGACATATTGGCCTTGGAACGGAAATTATCTTCTGCGGACATGTCCAATTGAAAAATATCCATATAACCATCGTTGTTAAAATCGGCGATATCGGCTCCCATACCGAAAAAAGAAGTTTGCTGCAAGCTTGTATCGATTTGATTGGTAAAAGTTCCGTCTTGATTATTGATAAACAAAAAGTCAGGCGCATTGAAATCGTTCGAAACGAAAATATCGGTATAACCGTCGTTGTTAACGTCAGAAGCGACGACTCCAAGACTTAATCCGAACGAACTTAAGCCAGCTTCTACGGTTACATCAGTGAACTTGCCATCATCATTTCGATACAGGCGATCCGAATCCTTTAGCTCATGATTGTCCAACATATAATCGTAATATTCAAGAGGGGCTATAAAGCTAGTGGGCGGATAATTGATTACATATAGATCAAGGTCACCATCTTTGTCATAGTCGAAAAAAGTCGATTGCATACTTTGGCCGTCGCAATCGATACCATATTCCTTAGCTTTTTCGGTAAAGGTGTTGTCTTTGTTGTTGATAAACAGAACGTTGTTGTGCGGTGGATTTTTGCCACTTACAGAACAATAGATATCTAAATAACCATCTTGATCGATGTCAACAAAGGTAGTGCCTGCATACCATCTCTTATCGCCTTTGATTCCGGCACTTTCAGAAATATCTTCGAATTTGAGATTGCCTTTGTTCAAGTACAATTTGTTGGGCACCATATTGCCCGTAAAGAAGATGTCTTCAAGACCATCGTTATTGATGTCGCCTACAGAAACCCCTCCGCCCAAATACATATAGGGGTAGGTAAAGTAATTGTATTTATGTGTTTCGGTCAATTTGTTCTTAAAATCGATTCCGGTTTCCGAAGCGTCAAGTTTGGAGAATAATTTGTCAGCTGTGTTTTCTTTGTTACAGGAAGCTATTAAGAACACTAGAACAAAACAGTATATATAATTCTTCTTCATAAATGGGGAATTCTGAAATGTTTTAAATAACAACCGTAACTTCAGTCGAAGTGCTTTCTCTCCCCCCTTTGTCATTCCGAACCCTCCTATGGCGGGCAGGCGAAGTGAGGAATCCCTTGGGAGTGTTGACACTCCCTTTCACCTGTATTGAACTGCGAACAGGGGGCTTCTTGCCAATACTTCGGCTACGCTCAGCACAAGTACTTCGGCTTCGCTCAGTACAAGTACTTCGGTAGGCTCACTTCGGCTACGCTCAGTGGCCAACGTTCAGTACAAGTACCGGCCTGCCCGACTTCGTCATTCAGGCGGGCATCGGCCACCAATCCCAAAACGGGACCCGAACAAGCATATGCAGGGATTCCTCGTGCCTCGGAATGACAAGAGAGGGTCTGAACAGTTACTAACAACCTGAGTTCGATTAATATGTATTTGTATATCAATACGTTATGTTTATTTCTTTGAAAAAATTGTCATTCCGAACCTGCCGGCAGACAGGTGAAGTGAGGAATCTCAAGCTATTGGGATTTCTCGTCGCTCATACTTCGCTCTGTCGAAATGACAGATCAATGATTTTCACTGTTTTACTTAATGCACCATCTAGCTTATTAATCGAACTCAGGTTAACAGGGAAATTTTCCAGTCACAATTTTTCTTTTCCCCTTTCCTAAAGGGAGGAAAAATTTTGAAGGACAGAAAAAATTTTAGAAAATCCTTTCCCGCCCTTTGGCGGGTCAGGGAAAGAGGATTTTCGGCTTTAATGAGCTTGTTCATTGTTATCCCCAAAATAAGAATAACCCCGCAGATGAGCTAAGGGTCATTCTTTCAATTTACTAAACTAACTCAAAAACTAATTCATCTAGTAGAGCGTTCTCCAATTACCATTACAAATTTATTTGTCTTTTTCCTTTATGCTGCGTTAAAATTATTTGCCGTCCGCCTATGGCGGATGCCAAAGAATTTTGCCTTGCCTAAAGAAAAAATCCGACATAAATTTATGTAACGCTAATTAAAGAACGCTCTACTAGTACCCCGGGTTCTGAATAAGCGAAGGATCTTTGTCGATTTCATTCTGCTCGATCGGCATAAAATAGACCTTATCTTGCCATCTTCGAATTTCAAAAACGA